>DUZD01000025.1 GCA_013349695.1 Rhodospirillaceae bacterium | reverse complement strand
CGCCCCAGCGCTGGTTTTCGTCGCCTGCCTGATGGCCCGTGGCATCGCCGAAATCGACTGGGACGACATGACCGAGGTGGCGCCGGCCATAGTCACCGCCATTACCATGCCGCTTACTTTCTCCATCGCCAACGGCATCGGCTTGGGATTCATCACTTACGTCTTGGTCAAAACCTTGAGCGGACGCCCGGCGGAGGCCGGTCCGGCCATCTGGGCGATGGCCGCCCTGTTCGCCGTCAAGTTCGCGGTTCTCTGAGAAAACGTCAACGCCGCGCTTTTCAAGTGCTTGCTATTTAAGGGAAATTCCCGTCACCGAATTTTCAATTCCGCCACCGCCCGGCGCAGGACCTGGACCGAGGCGGTGACCGCCATTGAAGCGATCACGAAGCCGACGATCAGATCGAGCCAGCCGGTGCCGGTAGCCCAGACGCCGCCCGCCGCCGCCATCACGGCGATATTGGCGATGGCGTCGTTACGGCTGCACAGCCATATCGACAGCATATTGCTGTCGCCGCGGCGGTAGCGGTACAGCAGCAGAGCACGTTCGCAGTCAAGGCGAGAAAACCGACGCCCCCCATGATCGTGGCGGTGGGCAAGTGGGGATGGATGACGTGGTATAAGGTCAACCCCAGAACCCAAAAGCCGAACAATCCCATCGAGACGCCTTTGAGGATGGCTGCCGAGGCCCGCCATTTGATTGCCAGGCCGAGAACCATCAGGGTGATTGCATAGGACGCGGCGTCGCCGAGAAAATCCAGGGCGTCCGCCTGCAAGGCAACGGAGTTGGCGATGACGCCGGCGAAAACCTCGCCGGCGAACATGCTGGCATTGATGACGAGAACCGTCCAAAGAACCCGCCGGTAGGCGCCGTTGGCGGTTTCGCCGGCAGCGTCGTGATCGCAAGATACCGACCCCGTAAAGCGGTTCTTTTTTTCCCCATTCATGGCTTATATATTGGCTGAATAAAAGTTATCAAAACTCTGAAATCAATTATTTTTCTTATCGTCATATATTCCTTGATCGACTTGCATCCAAGGCGGATCGAGCTTGGCGATACGGGGGTAGACCGGGCAGCTTTGCCGGTGCGCGCCAGGAAGATAGCCGTTGCACATCAGGAATTCGCCAACGACTTCCGGACCCATGAACTTGAAGGTATCGCGAAACAGCTTGGTCCACTCAGCCCTGTTCAGCGGATGGTGGCGGGCCAGCCAAAGGCTGAAACCGCCGTCGCTCTCCCTCAAGCGCTGGATGCGGCGGGCGTTTTCGATCACCGCCGCGACCTTCAGCCGGTTGCGGATAATGCCCGGATCGGCGAGCAGGCGGGCGACATCGGCGTCGCCGTAGGCGGCCACCCTATCGACATCGAAGCCGCCGAAGGCGATGGCGGTGGTCGGCCGTTTCCTGAGTACGATGTCCCAGGAAAGGCCCGGCTGAAAGACCTCCAGGGCGAGGATTTCGAACAGCGCCGTTTCGTCGGCGCGGGGAAACCCGTACTCGCGTTCGTGGTAGTCCTCGTGGACGGGATTGCCGGGAGCGAAGTCGCAATACCAGGACATGTCACGGCCGCGAGGCGATCAGGCCGGCCTCGACGGCCATCCTGGAACCCAGCCCATTTTCTACGCCTCCTCGAGTTCGATGAGAGTGCCGGAAAAGTCCTTGGGATGAAGGAAAAGCACCGGCTTGCCATGGGCGCCGGTCTTCGGTTCGCCATCGCCCAGCACGCGGATTCCCTTAGCCTTCAGGCGATCGCGGGCGGCCAGGATGTCGTTCACTTGGTAACAGAGATGGTGCATTCCGCCAGCCGGATGCCGGCGCAGGAAATCGGCGACGGGGGAATCGTCTCCCAATGGTTCGAGGAGTTCGATCCTACTGTTGGGCAGATCGACGAAAACCACCGTTACCCCATGGCCGGGCTCGGCCTTGGGTTCGGAAACCCGGGCTCCCAACGCGTCGCGGTAAGCCGCCGCCGCCGTCTCGAGATCGGGCACCGCGACGGCCACGTGGTTGAGTCTGCCGATCATCGCAACGATCCTCTCCGCCTTACCTTCTCAAAGATCCATACTTTCTCAAAAGCGAACCAAATGCACCGTCGTCACCGGTTTCTTGCCGAAATTCCGGCGGAAGGCGCGGCGCACGGCAATGCGCACTGTTTCTTGCACCTTGCCGTCGTCCCGGCGGGCTTTCGCCGACATTTCGGCAAGGGCTTCGCGGACGGCATCGGCGACCCAGTCGCCAGGCCCCGCTTCGTCGCCATCGGCCAGGCCAATGGCCGAAATCCGCGGCTCCTCCACCAGCTTGCCGGCTCCGTCCAGCACCAAAGTGACCATCACCGCCCCGTTGTAGAGGATCTGGCGGCGGCGCGTCGGTTCGCTGCCCATGGCGACGAGGCGGTTGCCATCGACGGCTAGCCGGCCGGTGGGCACGTGATCGACGATGCCGGCGGCGCCGGGTCCAAGACGCAGCACGGCGCCGTTTTCGGCAATGAAGGCGTTGTCGACCCGGCAGTCTTCGGCAAGACGCGCGTTCGCAGCCAAGTGCCGGACCTCGCCGTGAACGGGAACGGCGATTTGCGGGTGAATGAGCTGATACATGCGGATCAGTTCCTGGCGGCTGGGATGGCCGGAAACGTGAACGAAATGATCCCTCTCGGTTATCACCTCGATGCCGCGGCGGACGAATTGATCGTGGACCCGCCCAATGGCGGTTTCGTTGCCGGGAATGACGCGCGATGAAAAGACCACCGTGTCCCCCTCCTCCAGGCTGACATTGGGGTGCTTGCCGGCGGCAACACGGGCCAGCGCCGCTCGCGGTTCGCCCTGGCTGCCGGTGCAGATGATCAGGGATTTGTCCTTGGGCAGGTATCCCGCCTCCTCCTCATCGACAAAGGCCGGGGTGTCGGTGAGAAAGCCGCTCTCCCGCGCCACCTCGACGAAACGCTTCAGGGAGCGGCCGGTGATGGCCACGTCGCGGCCGTTGGCTCTGGCGGCGGCGGCAATGGTTTTCAGCCTCGCCACGTTGGATGCGAAACAGGTGACCGCCACCCGCTCGGCGCAATCTCCGATCAGTGTCGTCAAGCTGCCCAATAGCTCGGCCTCCGATCTCGATTCGCCGGAAGTGAAGACATTGGTGGAATCGCAGACCATGGCCAGCACGCCTTCGTCGCCAAGCCGGCGCAACGGACCCTCGTCGGCCGCCGATCCGATCACCGGGTCGGGGTCGAACTTCCAGTCCCCCGTATGCAGCACCGTTCCCGCCGGGGTGCGGATGGCGATGGCGTTGGGCTCGGGAATGGAATGGTTGAGCGCGATCAGCTCCAGGTCAAAGGGTCCGATCCGGAAACGCCCGTTCAAGGGCACCTCGGTGAGGCTTTTATTCAGCTTGATCCCCGCCTCGTCGAGCTTGCGGCGAAGCACGGTGGCGGTGAAAGGAGTTGTGAAAATAGGGCATTCAAGGCGCCGCCAGAGATAAGGCACGGCGCCGATGTGATCCTCGTGGGCATGGGTGAGAACCAGCCCGTCCAGGCGCTCGCGCCGGTCCTCGATGAAGCCGGGGTCGGGCATGATCACGTCGACCCCCGGCATGCTGTCGTTGCCGAAGGCGATACCCAGGTCGACCATCATCCAACGGTGGCCGCCGGCCGGTCCGAAACCGTAAAGGTTAAGGTTCATGCCGAACTCCCCGGCGCCGCCCAAAGGGACGAAAAGCAGTTCTTCCTTGCTCATTTTGCTGGTGGCCGGTGATTGTGGGGCCGGTGATTACGGCGGTGGATGGCGAGCAGCCCTTTCAGCGTCAGATCGGGATCGGAAAGCCGGATGCCGTTCGTGGACTGGGCGAACAGCCGCGCCAAGCCGCCGGTGGCGATGACCTTCATTTCAGCCCCGAATTCGTCGCAAATGCGCCTGATCAGTCCCTCGATCATGCCGATGTAACCCCAGAACATGCCTGATTGCATGGCCGCGACGGTGTTCTTGCCGATTACTTTTTCGGGCCGGCCGATGGCGACACGGGGCAACTGGGCGGCGGCCATGTGCAGGGCTTCCAAGGACAGATTAACACCGGGCGCGATGATCCCGCCATAATAGTTTCCGTCGGCGTCGATTATGTCGAAGGTAGTGGCGGTGCCGAAATCGACGACAATAAGCGGGCCACCGTAGTGTTCGTGGGCACCGGCGGCATTGGCCAAGCGGTCGGCGCCGACATCTTCCGGCCGCTCGACCAGGACCTGGAGGCCGAGGTCCACCGCCGCCTCCCCGACCACCAGGGGGTCGCAATCGAAATATTTGCGGCACAAGGTCTTGAGGTTGAAAAGAACCGCCGGCACCACGGTGGCGATAATCGAGGCCGAGATCTCGCCGCCTTCAAAGCCGTCCAACCGCATCAACTGCGTCAGCCAGACACCGAATTCATCCGCCGTGCGTTCGCTATCGGTCGAGAACCGCCATTGGCCGCGAATACCTCCGCCGTCGTCGAAGACGGCAAAAACGATGTTGGTGTTGCCCGAATCGATCGCCAGTAGCATCTCTCACCCTGACCTCGCCGGCGGCGCCGGCGGTTCCGCCGGGAACACGTCGCCGGCGGTGATCCGCCGCTCCCGGCCGTCCTGATTAAGGATTAGAGCACCGTCGGCGTCCAGTCCCTTAAAGATACCATGCAGCGTTTCTCGCTCAAGCCGCACTTTTAGCTGGCCGCCCAGGCTCTCGGCCCGCCGCAGCCAGGCCCCGCGGATCGGCGCGAAGCCAAGATTCCGCCAAGTCGCCAATCCGGCCAGGAACCGCTGGCACAATAACTCCAGCAAGCCGGCAACGGTGACGTTGCCGGCGCCTTCGGAAGCCAAGGAGGTGGCCGGAAAGCGGGTTTGGGAAGGATGGTGGCGGATGTTGATGCCGACGCCGATCACCAGCCAGTCGACGCCGGCGTCGCCGGCGGCCGACGATTCCAGCATGATGCCGGCGACCTTGCGTCCCTCGACCAAAACGTCGTTGGGCCATTTGCAGGTGACGAAGGTGCCGCTCGGCAAAACCGCCGCCACCGATTCCGCGACGCTGTTGGCGGCGACGAATCCCAGTTGCATGGCGGCGGCGGCCGGCACGTCGGGCCTGAGCAATAGCGAGCAATAAAGATTGCCCGGCTTCGAAACCCAGGATCTGCCGCGCCGGCCCTTGCCGGCGGTCTGCTCCTTGGCCCGGATCACGGTGATTTCCCCGGCCTCTCCTTGCCGGCTGGGCTTGTCCATTTTTGCCGGGGCGGCGGCCAAACGCTTGGCTTCCTCGTTGGTACTGTCGATGCTGTCGTATAAGACCAGCCGGAATGGACCGGGCAGAGAAGGGGATTCGCTCATGTCCTGTATCAAAAAAGGGTGGCCGAGGCGGCGGCGGCGGCGGCAAGAATGGGCGCCGGATAGGCGAAGAAAAAGACGATGATCAGACTGCTCGCCAGCAACACGGCGGCGATTTCCCGGCCGATGGGCCGGTTCAGGGGTTCGGCCGGTTGGTCGAAGTACATGATCTTGACAATCCTCAGGTAATAGAAGGCGGCGACGACGCTGGCGAGAACGCCGATGACGGCGAGGGCGTACAGTTCCGCCTCGATGGCGGCGAGGAAGATATAGAACTTGCCGAAGAAACCGGCGAGTGGCGGAATGCCGGCCATGGAGAACATGAAAATGGCCATGGCCAGGGCCAGCATCGGGTGTGTCCTGGACAAACCGGCAAGATCGCCGATGTTTTCCAGCATGCGCTCTCCCCGGCGCATGCCGAGGATGCAGGCAAAGGCGCCCAGGTTCATGAACAGATAAATGGCCATATAGACCATGATGCCTTGAACGCCCGCTTCCGTGCCTACCGCCAGTCCGATCAGCGCGTAGCCGACATGGCCGATGGAGCTGTAGGCCATCATGCGTTTGATATTCCTTTGGTTGATGGCGGCAAAGGCGCCAAGAACCATGGAGGCGATGGACAGGAACATGACGATCTGCCGCCACTGATCCACCAACTCCCCGAAGGGACCGATCATGATCCGGACGAGCAAGGCCAGGGCGGCGATTTTCGGAGCCACCGAGAAGAAGGCGGTGAACGGAGTCGGCGCGCCTTCGTAAACATCCGGGGTCCACATATGGAACGGCGCGGCCGAGACCTTGAAAGCCATGCCGGCGAGGATAAAGACGATCCCGACGATCACGCCGAGAGCCGGCGCGTTCCCTTCGCCAGCATGGAAAACCGCCGCCAGGGCGTCGAAATTGGTGGTCCCGGCAAACCCGTAAACCAGGGAAGAGCCGTAGAGCAGCATCCCCGAGGCGAGCGCTCCCAAAACGAAATACTTGAGCCCGGCCTCCGCCGAACGGATATCGTCGCGCTGGAAAGCGGCGATCACATAAAGCGACAGGCTTTGTATTTCGAGACCCAGGTAAAGGGAAATGAGATCGTTGGCCGAGATCATCACCATCATGCCGGTGGTCGCAAAGAGAATCAGAACCACGTACTCGAACCTGGCGATGCCTTGGTGTTCCAGATAGGCCGGGGAAAGGACGATGGCCATGGCCGCCCCGATCAGCACCAGCGTTTTGAAAAAGACGGCGAAGGAATCGCTGACGAATAGGCCGCTGAAGCCGACCAGGCGCCCGCCGGCAACGGTCAAGAGCAGTAGAAGGGCGAGCATCAGGGTGATCGCTCCCAAATACGAGATCCACCTTGCAGTTTGCACTGTCGCGGCGCCGTCCCCCTCCCTTTGAAAGACGCCCAGCATGAGAAGCGCCATGGCAACCGTGACCATGAAGATTTCCGGAAGGGCGGGAATCAAGTTAGGGACTTCCGCGATCGGCATGCCTGGTGCTCCGTCTCGAAGCTCTTCTATCGCGCCGCCAGGACACCGCCGGCGGCGGCCTTGGCGACATTGACCTGTTCAATCAGGTGGTTGACCGAAACGTGCAAAACGTCCAGGAACGGCAACGGATAGACGCCCATCCAAAGAACCAGGATCAGCAGCGGCGCGAAAACGGCGATCTCGCGCGGGCTCAGGTCGAGGATTTTTTTCAGGGAATCCTTGGTCAGTTTGCCGAAAATGATCCGCCGGTAAAGGTAGAGCATATAGACGGCGCCGAGAATCACCCCCGTGGCGGTCAGCGCCGCCACCCACGTGTTGACCTGGAAGATGCCGACCAGCACCAGGAACTCGCCGATGAAACCAACGGTTCCCGGCAGCCCCACCGAGGCCAGCATGAAGACCATGAAAGTTAAAGCATAGGCCGGCATGCGATGGACCAGGCCGCCGTAGGTTTCGATATCCCGCGAATGCGTGCGGTCGTAGACCACGCCGACGATCAGGAACAGCGCCGCCGATACGACGCCGTGCCCCAACATCATGTATATGGCCCCTTCGATTCCCTGCACCGTCAAGGTAAAGACGCCGACGGTGACAAACCCCATATGCGCCACCGAGGAATAAGCGACCAGCTTTTTCATGTCCTCCTGGGCCAGCGCCACCAGCGAGGTGTAGATAATGGCAATGATGCTCAAGGCATAGATCAACGGCGTGAACAACACCGTCGCCTCCGGGAGCATGGGCAACGAGAAACGAAGAAATCCATAGCCCCCGAACTTCAACAGCACGCCGGCTAAAATCACCGAGCCCGCCGTCGGCGCCTCGACATGGGCGTCGGGCAACCAGGTATGCACCGGCCACATCGGCACCTTCACCGCGAACGAGGCGAAAAAGGCCAGCCACAGCCAATATTGCAGGGTCACCGGGAAACGCGTTTCCATCAGGATCGGGATGTCGGTGCTGCCGGCGACGAAATACATGGCCAGGATGGCAAGCAGCATCAGCACCGATCCCGCCAAGGTATAGAGGAAAAACTTGAACGCCGCGTAGACTCTGTTCGGCCCGCCCCAGACGCCGATGATCAGGAACATCGGGATCAGCACGCCTTCGAAGAAAACATAAAAGACGACCATGTCGAGAGCCGAGAACATGCCGACCATCATCGTTTCCATGACCAGGAAGGCGATCATGTATTCCTTGATCCGTTCGGTGATGGATTGCCAGCTGGCGAGCACGCAAATCGGGGTCAATAAAGTGGTCAACAGGACGAACAGCATGGAAATGCCGTCGACCCCCAAATGGTAGGAGATGTTCAAGCCGGGCATCCATTCGGCTCGCTCCTCGAACTGGAAGGCGGCGGTCGAGGTGTCGAAATTGAACCACAGGAAAAACGACAAAATGAAGGTGGTCAACGAAGTCAACAGCGCCACGTTGCGGGCATTGCGCGCCACCACTTCCTTGTCGCCGCGAACGGTGAGGACGAAACCGGCGCCGGCCAGGGGCAGGAAGATGATCAGCGAAAGGATGGGAAATTGAATCATTATCGATCCTTGGTATCAACCCGCCCGATGGAACAGATACCAGGTGATCAGAACGGCGACGCCGGTCAGCATGGCGAAGGCGTAATGGTAAAGGTAGCCGCTCTGCAACCGCCCCGCCCGGCGCGCCAAACCGAGAGTCGCCGCCGCCAAGCCGTCGGGTCCAACGCCGTCGATCAAAGTCCCGTCGCCGGTTTTCCAGAAATTCCGCCCCAGATAAAAAGCCGGCCGGACAAACAGAAAATCGTAAACATCGTCGAAGTACCATTTGTTGAGCAAGAATCGGTAGAGGATCTGGAAGCGCTCCGCCAAAACGCCCGGCAGCCCGGGCAAAACCATATACATCGCATAAGCCGCGCCAATACCGGCGACCCCGACAGCCATGGGCAGAACCTTCACCCATCCGGGCACTAGATGGGCGTTCTCCAGGGCCTTATGGACCGGCAGGACCAAGATGGAATTCTCCCAGAAAGCCGCCGCTTCGCCGCCGACGAAGGACTCAAAACCGACATAGCCGGCGAAAATGGCGCCGACGGCGAGCAGCAGAAGCGGCAGCAGCATCATCTTCGGACTTTCGTGGACATGGGCGAGGACCGTTTCGTCGGCGCGCGGGGCGCCGTGGAAAGTCATCAGCAACAGCCGCCAGGTATAAAAAGCGGTCAGGAAAGCCGCCGCCACACCCATCCAGAAGGCGTATCCGCCGACGCCCGAACGGGCGGCGTAAGCCGCTTCGAGAATGATGTCCTTGGAGTAGAAGCCGGCGAACGGCCAGATGCCGGCCAGGGCCAGGGAACCGGCCCACATGACGGCGTAGGTGACGGGGATCATTTTCCGCAGGCCGCCCATCTTGCGCATGTCCTGTTCGTCCGACATGGCGTGGATTACCGAGCCGGCGCCCAAAAACAGCAAGGCCTTGAAATAGGCATGCGTCATGAGATGGAAGATGCCCGCCGAATAGGCCGAAACCCCGCAGGCGAAGAGCATGTAACCAAGCTGGCTGCAAGTCGAATAGGCGATCACCCGTTTGATGTCGTTCTGCACACAAGCGATGGTGGCGGTGACGATGGCGGTGGAGGCGCCGACGACGGTGACGGCGGCAAGCGCCGTTTCCGAATACTCGAACAGCGGCGACATCCGCGCCACCATGAAAATGCCGGCGGTGACCATGGTCGCGGCATGGATCAAGGCCGAAACCGGCGTCGGCCCTTCCATGGCGTCGGGCAGCCAGGTGTGCAGCCCGAGTTGCGCCGACTTGCCCATGGCGCCGACGAACAAAAGCAGGCAAATCACGGTCAGCGCGTGGAACTCGCCGCCGAAAACGTTGAACGTGGCGTCGGCCTTGCCTTGGACTTCGGCGAAGATCGTCTCCAAATGCACCGACTGGAAAAGCAGGAAAGTGGCGAAAATGCCGAGCGCGAAGCCAAAATCGCCGACCCTGTTGACGACGAAGGCCTTGATGGCGGCGGCGTTGGCGGATGGCCTGTCGTACCAGAAACCGATCAACAGATAAGAGCAAAGCCCGACCCCTTCCCAGCCGAAATACAGCTGCACCAGATTGTCGGCGGTGACCAGCATCAGCATGAAAAAGGTGAACAGGTTCAGGTACGACATGAAACGCGGGATCGACGGGTCATGGCGCATGTAGCCGATCGAATAGACGTGGATCAGCGCCGAAACCACGCTCACCGTCAGCACCATCACCGCCGACAGGGTGTCCAGCTTCAACGCCCACGACACTTCCAGGGCGCCGGAATCGATCCACGTGAAAAGCTCGACGGTGCCGACGTTGTCTTGCGCGACCACGTCACGGAAAATGAACAGGGCCAGCAGCGCCGAGCCGATCATGGGTCCGCAAGTCAGCCACTGGCTCCACCGGTCGAGGCGTCCCTGGGTGGCTTTGTCGGCGGCGGCGAAGAAAGCCAGGACGCCGGCCATAACGGCGCCGATCAGCGGCAGGAATACGGTGGTGACGATCATGCCGGCCATGCCTTGCCTTCACCCTTTCATCACGTTGATGTCCTCGACGGCGATCGAGCCGCGGTTGCGGAAATAGACCACCAGGATAGCAAGCCCGATGGCCGCCTCGGCGGCCGCCACGGTGAGCACGAACAAGGCGAAAACCTGTCCCACGAGGTCATTCATATGGGTCGAGAAGGCGACCAGGTTGATGTTCACCGCCAGCAACATCAGTTCCACCGACATCAGGATGACGATGACGTTCTTGCGGTTGAGGAAAATGCCGAATATGCCAAGGGCGAACAGCACCGCGGCGACGCTCAGGTAATGGGCGAGGCCGATCTCGAACATCAGATTCCCTTCCCCGTTTCGACGTTTCGGACTTCCACCGTGTCCTCTGGACGTCTCCTGACTTGATCGGCGATTTTCTGCTTGCGCAGGCCTTTTCGGCGGCGGTGGGTGAGCACAATGGCGCCGATCATGGCGATCAGCAAAACCACTCCCGCCGCCTGGAACAGAAAAATGTAATGGGTATAAATGAGCTCGCCCAGGGCACGGGTGTTGGTTAATGCGTCCGGCGCCGGCGCCATCGCGGTTTTGGCCGCTTCCGGCGCCATGATCCAACCGCCGACGATCACCAGAATCTCGGCCAGGAGAACCAACCCGATCATTCCGCCGATCGGCAGGTAATGCAAAAAGCCCTGGCGCAACTCGGCGAAATTAATGTCCAGCATCATGACCACGAACATGAACAGCACCGCCACCGCGCCGACGTAAACGATGATCAGGATCATCGCCAGGAACTCCGCCCCCATGAGCACGAACAACCCGGCGGAATTGAAGAAGGCGAGGATCAGGAACAACACCGAATGCACGGGATTGCGCGCTGAAATAACCATCACGCCCGCCGCGACGGCGATAAAGGCGAACATGTAAAAGGCCAACGCCTGGACGATCATCGGCGTTCCTCCAGGCGGCCCATTGGCGGCGGCGGCGGGATGGGGTCTGTTGCCTTCACAAGACGGTCCTCATCCTCACCGGTACGGCGCGTCGCGGGCAAGGCGCTCGGCGATTTCCGTTTCCCACCGCTCGCCGTTGGCGAGCAGTTTTTCCTTGTCATAGTAGAGTTCCTCGCGGGTTTCCGTGGCGTATTCGAAATTCGGGCCTTCGACAATGGCGTCCACGGGGCAGGCTTTCTCGCACATGCCGCAGTAGATGCATTTGACCATGTCGAGGTCATAGCGGGTGGCGCGGCGGCTGCCGTCATCGCGGGGCTCGGCCTCGATGGTGATCGCCTGCGCCGGACAGACGGCCTCGCAGAGCTTGCAGGCGATGCACCGCTCCTCGCCGTTGGGATAACGCCGCAGCGCGTGCTCGCCCCGAAAACGGGGGCTCAAGGGTCCCTTCTCGAAAGGATAGTTGATGGTCACCTTGGTACGGAAAAAATAGCGAAAGGTGAGCGCCATGCCGAAAAGCAACTCGCCCAAAAACGCCGTCCGCGCGCTCTGCCTAAGATAACTCAGCCCAGGATAACTCATGGCCGGCCTCTCAACCCGAAACCGGCGCCAGATCGAAGGCGACCAAGACACCGGAAACCACGACAACGGCGGCCAGCGAGACCGGCAGGAACACTTTCCAGCCCAGCCGCATCAATTGGTCGTAGCGGTAGCGCGGGAAGGTGGCTCGCACCCAAAGGAAAAGGAACAAGACAAAGGCGACTTTCAGGGCGAACCATACCGCCCCGGGAATCCATGTGAACGGCGCCACCTCCCATGGCGGCAGCCAGCCGCCGAGGAACAAAAGGGTGGTTATCGCCGACATCAGGATCATGAAGGAATATTCGCCAAGGAAAAAGAGGGCGAAGGTCATCGCCGAGTATTCGACGTTGTAGCCGGCCACCAGCTCCGATTCGGCCTCCGGCAAGTCGAAGGGAAGGCGGTTGGTTTCGGCGAGCGTCGAGATAAAAAAGATCACCGCCATCGGCAGCAGCGGAAAGACGAACCAGACCTTCTTCTGGGCCATGACGATCTCGCTCAAGTTGAGCGAGCCGGCGACGAGCAAGACGGTGATGATGATAAAACCCATGGAGATTTCGTAAGACACCATCTGCGCCGCCGAGCGCAAGGCGCCCAAAAAAGCGTAGCGCGAATTGCTGGCCCAGCCGGCCATTAGAATGCCGTAGACGTTCAGCGAGGAAATGGCCAGAAGATAAAGGACACCGACGTTGATATCGGCCAGCACAAGCCCCTCGCCGAAAGGAATGACGGCCCAGGCAACCAGCGACAGAGTGAAGGTCAGACAAGGAGCGAGAAAGAAAACGCCACGGTTGGCGGCGGTCGGGACGATGGTTTCCTTGACAAACAACTTGAGGCCGTCGGCCATCGGTTGCAAAAGCCCGAACGGCCCGACAACGTTGGGTCCTTTTCGCAATTGCATGGCGCCGATGACCTTGCGTTCGGCATAAGTCAGGTAGGCCACCGCCAGCAGGAGCGGCAAAACGATGGCAACGATCTTGATAACGATCCACAGCAGAGGCCAAAGGTAGCCTTGCCAAAGCTCAACCATCGGTTCCCGTCCTTCTCCGCGCGGGGTTGACGAAGGCTTCCGTGCACTTGGCCATGGTCGGGGAGGCCCGGCTGATCGGGTCGGTCATGTAGAAGTTGGCGAGCCGGGAAGCAAAGGGGGCCGGGTCCAGTCGCCCCTCCTCGCCAAAGGTCCCCCACGGCGCCGCCACCACGCCGGTGTGGGCGAAATTGGCGTTGATTTCGGCCATGCGGGCGCGAACCTGTTGCAAGCTGTCGAACGGCAGCGGTTTGCCCAGGACCGCCGACAAGGCGCGAACGATCTTCCAGTCCTCGCGGGCTTCGCCCGGAGGATAGGCGGCGAGTCTGGCGACCTGCGCCCGGCCTTCGGTATTGACGTAAGTGGCGTTCTTCTCCGTATAGGCGCCGCCGGGGAGGATGACATCGGCCCGGCCGGCGCCGGCGTCGCCGTGATGGCCTTGGTAGATAACAAAAGCGCCGCCAAGACGGTCCATGTCGATCTCGTCGGCGGCAAGCAGGTAAACGATCTCCACCTCGCCCATGCCGGCGCCATCGAGGATACCGGCGACGTCCCGCCCGCCCATCTTGCCCGGCAAGAAACCGAGATCGAGGCCGCCGACCCGCGCCGCCGCCGTATGCAGGACGTTGAAACCGTTCCAGCCGTCATTGACCATGCCGGAGTCCTCGGCGATCTTGCGGGCCGCCGCCAGGATCGCCGCGCCGTCTTGGCGGGCGAGCGCGCCCATGCCCAGGATCAGCATCGGCCGCTTGGCCTTGTTCAACACCTTGGCGAAGGGATGGGCGCCCGAGGCGACCTTATCCAACACATTAGGAGTGGTTCCTAAGTGTTTGTGTGAAAATGTTAAATCCGTCTTCTTGCCGATAAGGGCGACGGGGAAACCGCCGGCCAGAAAACGCTTGCGCAAGCGGGCATTGACGATCGGGGCTTCGACGCGGGGGTTGGTGCCGATCAAAAGGCAGGCATCGGCCTGCTCGATGCCGGCGATGGATGTGTTGAACAGGTAGCCGGCGCGGTGGGAAGCATCCAAATGGGCGCCGTCCTGGCGGCAATCCAAATGCGGCGAGCCCAGCGCCGCCATCAGATCCTTCAAGGCGGTCATGGCTTCGCAATCGGCCGTATCGCCGGCGATGGCGGCGATGCCCCTGGCCTTGGTCGCCTTGACCTTCTCGGCGACAGCGGCGAAAGCCTCGTCCCATGTGGCGGGCCTGAGTTTGCCGCCGTCGCGCAGATAGGGCCGATCAAGGCGCTGGTAGCGCAGTCCGTCACAAGCAAAACGGCTTTTGTCGGAAATCCAATCCTCGTTCACGTCCTCGTTCAAGCGCGGCAGGATACGCATGACTTCGGCGCCGCGGACATCGACGCGGATGTTGCTGCCGACGGCGTCCATTACATCGACGGATTCGGTTTTCCGTAACTCCCAGGAACGGGCGCGAAAGGCGTAGGGAGCGGATGTCAAGGCGCCGACGGGGCAAAGGTCGATCATGTTGCCCGACAGCTCGGAGGCGAGCGCTTTCTCCACATAGGTGCCGACTTCCATGTTTTCGCCGCGTCCGGTCGCCCCCAATTCCTGGACGCCGGCGATTTCGGTGGAAAAACGGATGCACCGGGTGCAATGGATGCAGCGAGTCATGACGGCTTTGATCAGCGGCCCGAAGTTTTTATCCTTGACCGCCCGTTTGGTCTCCCGATAACGGCCGTGGTCAAGGCCGTAGGCCATGGCTTGGTCCTGCAGATCGCATTCGCCGGCCTGATCGCAGATGGGGCAGTCGAGAGGGTGGTTGATGAGCAGAAACTCCATTACCGCCTTGCGCGTTTTTTCCACCGCCGGGGTGTTGGTGCGGATCACCATGCCATCGGCCGCCGGCATAGCGCAGGCCGCCACCGGCTTCGGGGATCGTTTCATCTCGACCAGGCACATACGGCAATTGCCGGCGATGGACAGACGTTCGTGATAGCAGAACCGGGGGATCTCGATGCCGGCCTGCTCACACGCCTGGAGAACCGTAAATCCCGGCTCCACTTCCACTTCACTGTCATCGATGGTCAGTTTCGGCATGGTTTTTTAAGCCGCCCGCTCGCTCTGGGCCGCCTGGTAATCGGCGATGCGTTGTTCGATTTCGGGACGGAAGTGGCGGATCAGCCCCTGGATCGGCCAGGCGGCGGCGTCGCCAAGGGCGCAGATCGTGTGGCCTTCCACCTGCCGCGTGACCTCTTCCAAAAGGTCGATCTCCTCGACGCTGGCCCGGCCTTCGGCCAGGCGCGCCATCATCCGCGCCATCCATCCCGTCCCTTCCCGGCATGGCGTGCACTGACCGCAGCTTTCATGCTGGTAGAACCTGGAAAGCCTGGCGATGCCGCGGATGACGTCGGTGGACTGGTCCATGACGATCACCGCCGCCGTGCCCAGGCCGGCTCCCGCCTCTTTCAGGGAATCGAAGTCCATGAGCACCGTATCGCAGACGGACTTTGGAATCATCGGCACGGAAGAGCCGCCGGGAATCACCGCTTTCAGGTTTTTCCAGCCACCGCGAACGCCGCCGCAATGTTTGTCGATGAGCTCTCTCAAGGGAATGCTCATCTGGTCTTCGACGGTGCAGGGATTGTTGACGTGGCCGGAAATGCAAAACAGCTTGGTGCCGGTGTTGTTGGGCCTGCCAAGACCGGCGAACCAATCGGCGCCACGACGCAAAATCGTCGGCACCACGGTAATTGATTCGACGTTGTTGACCGTCGTCGGGCAGCCATAAAGGCCGATATTGGCCGGAAACGGAGGTTTCATCCTGGGCTGGCCCTTCCGGCCTTCCAAACTTTCGAGCAGGCCGCTTTCCTCGCCGCAGACATAAGCGCCGCCGCCTCGGTGGATATGGAAATCGAATTGCCAACCCGAGCCGCAGGCGTCCTTACCGATCAGACCGGCGTCATGGGCCTCGCCGATGGCCCGCCGCAAAGCCTCCGCCTCCCGGCAGTACTCGCCGCGCACGTAAATGTAGGCGGTATTGGCGCCGATGGCGAAGGCGGACAGCAAAGCGCCCTCGACAACCTTGTGGGGTTCGCGGCGGAGGATTTCCCGGTCCTTGCAGGTGCCGGGCTCGCCCTCGTCGGCGTTGACGACGAGGTAATGCGGCCGGCGGCCGGGTTTCTTGGGCATGAACGACCATTTCATGCCGGTGCCGAAGCCGGCGCCGCCGCGCCCGCGGAGGCCGGAGTGCTTGACCTCCTCGATAATCCAATCGCGGCCCTTTTCGATCAGCTCCTTGGTTTTGTCCCAATCGCCGCGCCGGCGCGCGCCTTTAAGGCCGATGTCCCCCTGGCCGTAAATGTTGGTGAAGACGCGGTCCCGGTCCTTGAGCATCAGGCCTCTCCCGATCGCTCGCCTTGAGCTTCCGGCTTCTCGGTCAGGGTGGTCAAGCCGCCGGCCGGCTCACAGCCCTCGCGGGCACCTTGTGGGCCGGGCTTGGGCGTTCCCCCGCCCTTCAGCACGTTTAAGATCCCCTCGGTCGCCGTGACGTCCAAATCCTCGAAATAGTCGTCGCCGATTTGCATCATCGGCGCATTGACGCAAGCGCCTAAACATTCCACCTCGGAAAGGGTGAACAGGCCGTCCTCGGTGGTCTCGCCAAAGTCAACGCCCAAGGTCTTGCGGCAAGAGTCGGCCACCTCGTCCGAGCCCATGAGCCAGCACGACAGATTGGTACAGACCTGGACGTGGTGTTTGCCCACCGGCCCGAGGTTGTACATGCTGTAAAAAGTGGCCACCTCGTAAACCCGGATCGGCGGCATATCGAGAATCCCAGCGACATGTTCCATTGCCGCCGTCGGCAGCCAACCGCCGGATTGGCGTTGCGCCAGAAACAAAAGCGGCATCACCGCGCTGGCTTGCCGGCCTTTGGGATATTTGGCGACCGCCGCCTTGGCCAGCTTCTTGTTCCCGGACGTAAAGGCGAAATCGGTGGGCGGCATTCCGGTTTCGCCGCTCATCGGTCGATCTCGCCGAAAACGATATCCAGGGAACCGATGTTGGCAACCACGTCGGCCAGCATGTGTCCCTTCGACAAAAATTCCAGGGCCTGCAGGTGAGCGAACCCCGGCGCCCGAATCTTGCACCGATACGGCTTGTTGGTGCCATCCGAGATCAGGTAAACGCCAAACTCGCCTTTCGGCGCCTCGACCACCGTGTAGGTCTCGCCGGCGGCAACGTGATAGCCTTCGGTGTAAAGCTTGAAGTGGTGGATCAGGGCCTCCATGGACTCTTTCATCTCGGCTCTGGGCGGTGGCGAAATCTTGTGGTTTCGCAGCATCACCGGGCCGGCCGGCATGTCGTCGAGGCACTGCTTGACGATCTTGATGCTTTCGCGCATTTCGGCGATGCGGACCAGGTAGCGGTCATAGCAATCGCCATGCTTGCCTACGGGAATGCCGAAATGGAGCCGGTCGTAAACGTCATAGGGTTGCGCCTTGCGCAGGTCCCATGGAACGCCGGCGGCGCGCAGGTTGGGGCCGGTGAA
>DUZD01000024.1 GCA_013349695.1 Rhodospirillaceae bacterium | reverse complement strand
ATCGACCGAATTCGACCAAATCCGTCTTGTCCGAAACGGAAATCAAGGCTCGGCGAATGCGACTCGAGGATGGCGGCGGCATGGACCCGTTACCCGGATGCCGCCAAGGAAACTGCCGCTTCCCACTCTTTGTATTCGGGCACCAGCCGGTGAATGGTCGCCACCACCCGGCCGGAATCAGCGGCGTTGCAGGCGGCGGTCAATTCGTCCATGACGCCCGCCAATTGGACGGCATCGGCGGTATGGGGCGCGGCGAGAAAGATCCCGGGGCATTCCGTCGGAACCAGGTGCTCGCCGCCATAGAATATTTCCTCGGCCAGTTTTTCGCCGGGGCGGGGGCCGGTGATGACGACTTCGATGTCCTCGCCGGGCTTCAGCCCGGCAAGGCGGATCATCTGTTTGGCGAGGTCCAGGATCAGCACCGGCTCTCCCATGTCGAGAACGAAGATTTTGCCGTGTTGTTCAAGATCTTTCCGGCCCAAGGCCGAGGCTTGCAACACCAATTCCACCGCTTCACGTTCGGTCATGAAGTAACGCTTCATTCTGGGATCGGTGACGGTGAGGGGACCGCCGTTCGCCAACTGCTTCTGGAACCGGGGCACCACCGAGCCGGTGGAACCTAAAACATTGCCGAAACGAACGGTGAGGAAGCGGGTTCCATCGCCGTTTTCCGGACGAATGTCCAAAGCTTGGCAATACTGCTCGGCGACCCGCTTCGTTGCGCCCATGACACTGGTCGGATTGACCGCTTTGTCGGTGGAAATCAGCACCATCGCCAAAGCCTCCGAGGCGATGGAAGCGTCGGCGACATTGATGGTGCCGACGATGTTGGTGGCGACGCCTTCGAAGATGTTGTCCTCGACAAGGGGAACGTGCTTCAGCGCGGCGGCGTGGAAAACCAATTCCGGCCGAACTTCGGCGAAGATTCGCATGATCCGGTCTCGCTCGCGGACGTCGGCGAGAAAGGCTCGGCGTTCGAGGCGGGGATGGCGTTCCGCCATTTCCATATCGATGGTGTAGAGGTTGTACTCGGAATGATCGATAAAGATCAGCTCGGCGGGATCGTAAGTGGAAACCTGGCGCGACAGTTCGCTGCCGATGCATCCGCCCGCTCCGGTCACGAGGATTCGCCTATGTTCTATGAGGGCACGCATGGCATCCCGGTCGAGTGCCATCTGCGGCCGGCCCAACAGATCCTCGAGGGCTATGGGCTTGATTTCGACTTCCTCCGACATCCCGCTCCTGAAGTCGGTGAGTTTGGGCAGCCGCGCCAAGGTCATGCCCAACCGGCTGGCTTCTTCCAGCAGTTGGCGCACTTTCGGCTTGTCCATGTCGTCCTTGGTCAGAATCAGCCGCTGCGGCTGATCGTTCAGTTTCGCCAACTTTTCGACAACGGCGGCCATCCCGTCGGTGGTGCCCATGACAGTCACGCCATGGATGTGACGGCCCACCCGCGAGGAATTCTCGGCGACGATTCCGGCGACGCGGTAGTTGGCCTCTGGCGATCGCGCGATCGACCGGATGAACAGTTCCGCCCCGTCGCCGGCGCCGACGAGGAGAACGGGAATGCAGGGATGGCCTTCTTTTTCCAGGCGGATATCGAAACGCCGGTCCTTGTACAGCCGGTAACAAAAACGCGGGCCGCCGAGAAGCGCCATCAAGACGAACCAGTTGATGACCGGCAACGACCTGGGAAGGGTATCAAGACGCGTCCACAGGAACATCACCAAGAGGAAGGTCATCACCACCAGGGTGGCCGAACGGGCGATCGCCAGGAGATCGTTCAAGGAAGCATAGCGCCATACCCCCCGGTAAAGCCCCATGGACAGGAACACCAGGGCGGCAATGGCCGTGAAAATCATCCCCGCTCGCGTCAAGGTCTCGGCGGTCGAATAGAAAAAGAAATCCTCGCCGAGCCGTAGATAGAGCGAAATAGCGAAGGATACCGCCGCCATGATGATGTCATGGACATAGGCGACGTAACCACGGGGTGAGATCCTTGCCAGCACGTTAGTGTATTTCAAGTTTAGTCGGCACCGGCCCGCTCCCCCGCCCGGCCACCCACAGCGTACAATGGCATTGGGTGGCCGGGCGGGGGAGCGGGCCGGTGCCGTTTCTTATTAACATAGACATGCTCTAATGGACGCCCGAGAGCCTCGTTTCAAGAGCGGCCGGTGGAGAGGAACCAAGCCGCCATTTTCTCTATTCCTTGTAGCATGGCGAACGGCGGCGTCCAGCCCAATTCACGGCGAATCCTGCCATCGTCGATCTGAAGCGAGCCCAAAAGACGGGCCACCGCCGCCGATTGTCCCACCATCCCGCCAGCCAACCGCAATATCACGGAGGGAACGGTAAATAGCCGCGCCGGCCGCCTCAAGGCGCCGGCCACGCGGCGGATCAATTCCGGGGTCGAAACGTCCTCGCCGTCGCCGACAAGATATGTTCGCCCCGCCGCATCCGGATGCGCGAGGCAATGGATGACGGCGTCGGCAAGGTTGCCGGCATAGATCATCGAACGCCGGTTGGCGATTCCGCCGAGCGGCAGGGGCGGAGCCTTGCGGCACAATTTCAAGAGGCTTAGAAATCTACCCTTGACGTTTTCGCCATAGATCAGGGGGGATCTCAAGATCACCGTTTCCAGCCCACTCTTCGCGGCGATCCCGGCAAGGGTCTTTTCGGCTTCCCATTTCGACAATCCGTAAGCATCGGCCGGCGCCGGCGGGTCATTTTCCGAGAACGGCGCTGCTTCCGTTTTCTCGCCGTTGACTTTAACGGTACTCAAGAAAAGCAGGCGGCGAATGCCGGCCTCGACCGCCGCTTGCGCCAACCGCCGCGTGCCGTCCCTATTGATCCCGCGGTACTCGGCCAACGGATCGGCGGCGGTTTCATTGATGACGTCGACGCGGGCGGCCAGGTGGACGACCGCCTCGACACCGCTTAACGCTTCGCCCCAATCGGTATCGGGGCCGATGTCGGTAACCGGGCATATTTCCAGGCCACCCAAGCCCGCCGCCGCCGGATCGCGTACCGCCGCCGAAACGTCATGGCCGGCGGCAAGCAGCGCCGGGCATAAGGTCCGCCCAAAAAAACCACCGGCGCCGGTGACCAGAACCCGGGTCATGGAGCTACAGGTTCGGAATCCGCGGACAAGCCTATTTGCCCGCCGCCTCCGCCCATCACCATTTCCAGAATCTCTATCATTCGCCGGGCTTGGTGCTGGCGGCTATACGATGGCGCCGTCTTGAGGCTTTTTTTGGCGAAGGCGGCACGGATTTCACTTTCCGTCATCAGCTTGCGGATGGCGGCGGCCAAGGCGTCGGGGTCCTCGGCGGGTACCCAAAGTCCTGTTTCCTCTTTCAGGATAATACGGCTGGCTTCGCCTTCGGGGGCGGCAAGCAAGAGCGGTAGACCCATGCCCATGGCCTCGAAAATCTTCGATGGGATAACGCCGGCGAAAACGGGCGAATCCTTCAAATGCACCAAGGCCACGTCACAGAGGCTCCACACCGCCGGCATTCTTTCCTTCGGCTGAGACGGCATGAACGCCAAGTTATCGAGATTCCGCCGCCTCGCGTCGGCGATCAAGTTTTCCCTTTCGGCACCGCCGCCGACGAGCAGGAAACGGACGGTGTTCACGTCCCGCAGCCGCTCGGCCGTATCCAAAACATTGCCGAGAGCATGAGCCATGCCATGGGTGCCCATGTAGCCAATGACGAAAAACCCGTCCAGACCCCACTGCTTGGCCAGCGCTTGGTCCCGCGGCCGTGGTCCATAACGCGATACATCGACA
This sequence comes from Rhodospirillaceae bacterium, assembly GCA_013349695.1. Classification (GTDB taxonomy): domain Bacteria; phylum Pseudomonadota; class Alphaproteobacteria; order Rhodospirillales; family 2-02-FULL-58-16. The sequence goes on along the minus strand of DUZD01000024.1, from coordinate 14,385 downwards.
CCGTTCATGACCACGCCGATCTTGCCGGCGGGAACGCCGCGCGAAACCAGATTGTCCTTGAAAGATGCCGTCAAGGCGACGACCGCCGCCGCCTTGCGGTAGAGGTAGAGTTCAAGTTTCTCGATGACACGCAAAACCCAGCCTTCGCGTAGAGCTCCGACGGCGGCGATCGAGGCTGGCCAAAGGTCGCCCAGCTCGAAAACGAAGGGCACGCGCCGCGCCGCGCCCACCGCCCAACCGGCGACGGCGGCAAAAAATTGCGGCGACGTGGCGGCAACTAAATCGGGTTTTTCCGCGAACAAGCCGACCGCGAAACCCATGACCATGAAACTCAGGAAATCCAGCGTCCGCTTGAATATCCCCTCATTGGGAGCGATGTAGGTCTTGACTCTGATGACTTTGATTCCCGACATGCTCTCGCCCTGGAACCAGCGGTTCTTATAGCCTTCAAACAGCCGACCATGGGGAAAATTGGGGGCGCAAGTTATCACGGTGACCTCGTGTCCCCATTCTACCCAGTAACAGGCCCGTTCATAGACCCGAGTCGCCGCGGCGTTGGTCTCGGGAGGAAAATTCTCGCTCAGAAAAAGGATTTTCATGATCACCGCTTGTCGGCGGACGCTGTTTGCTTCCAGCCCCCGAGATAAGCCAGTAATGCGGCCGTCGTCACGGCGGCCGCGGCCAGTGCCGTCCAAACCAGGCCGCTCGCGGCCAGCCCCGCCAGAGCCATCAACAATAGATTGACAAGACAAATCGCTCGAACCACCGCCGCATGGCTCAGGCCTCTTTGGACGGCGCGTTGATAGTAGTGTTGGCGATGAGCTTGCCATACCCGTTCGCCGCGAAGCACCCGGCGGCCAAGCGTTATCGTCGAATCGGCTAAATAATATAAGGGAAGGATCAGGGCCGCCGCCCATTGGCCACCGGCGGCAAGGGACAACAGCAACCAGCCAAGGAGGAATCCCAACGGTACGCTGCCGACGTCTCCCAAGAAGATTTTCGCCGGATACCAGTTCCACCAAAGAAATCCAAGGGCGGCGGCGGCGACGGTTAAAGCCAAGAGGGAAAGCATTCCATCCATACCGACGATTCCAACGACCATGACGATACCAATGCCGATGCAAGCCGTCTCGGCGCCGGCAATGCCATCAATACCGTCCATGAAATTGAACAGATTGACAAACCACAACCAGAAAAAGCCCGCCGCCAGTAAATCGAAAATCGGTGGCAACAGATCGGCGAAATAGGTACCGTGAATAGGCGCTATAACTAAAATGACCGTAATAGTGGTAGCTTGCATCAATAACCGAACAAGCGGCGGCAGGCCATGAAGATCGTCGTACCATGAAACAGCGGCAAGAAAGATGGTGCAACCGATGACAACCATAACCCGTAACGACAAGGCAGTCTCTTGTATGCCAATGACAGTCCAGGCCAATATCAGAACGACGATGACGACAATGCCGCCGCCATGTGGAGTCGGCTGGCTGTGACTGCTCCTTTCATTAGGGTAATCAAGAATGGCACGCTTTCGAAGAACCGGTAGCACCGCTCGTGTGCCGGCGAACGATGCGGCGAAAACAACAACGAAAAAAGCAGCTAGCGTGATCCAACTCATGGCTGGAGTGTATGATAAGCCATATCCGCGAACAAAAAACCGCTCCAGAAAGCTTGTTCTTCTACTTAATCTTATATTAGATATATATAAAATAGGTTGTTGTAGTAGTTGTACAGTGAAATATGAGGATTATAAGATATATATAATAAGTCCACTGAAAGTAATGTTCATAAAAGCGATAGTTTGAATATGTGGAAAACATGTGGATAATATCATCTAAAATGAAAGATTTCATCACTTTTTTGTATCGTTGAATAACGGTAATATCAGGGAAAATGCAACCTTTGAAATAAATTATCCGGGGATTTTTCGAGAGGTGGATAATATTGTACATTAATGATCATCGGGTGCATGGACTTTGAATGAAATGGGATTGATTCGAAGGAAACGTTCAAAGGACACGGTTATCCCCAATGCGTTTGGACTTATGCCACATGAACGATAGCGGTATGTCATGAAGATATTTCATCTTCATCTGGTTTCCGATTCCACGGGTGAAACCGTGAGCGCGGCGGCACGCGCGAGTCTGGTGCATTTCGATAATATCCAGGCCGAAGAACATGTATGGAGAATGATTCGCGATACGAACCAAATGAAGGAAGTCATTGCCGGCATCAAGGCCAATCGTGGCTTCGTTCTTTACACCATTGTCAATGACGAGTTTCGCGAAGCCTTGGAAGAGGGGTGTCGGAAGTTGAAAGTGCCATGCGTTCCTCTCCTCGATACGGTTGTTGCCGCCATGGGGAATTTTTTTAATGTCGAAGCCCATGCCCAGCCTGGACGCCAACACATCATGGATGCCGAATATTTCAACCGCATCGAAGCCATTCATTACGTGCTAAGCCATGACGACGGACGATCCATGAGTGACCTGAACAAAGCCGACGTGATCGTTGCCGGCATTTCCAGAACTACGAAAACGCCGACTTGCATTTATCTTGCAAATCGTGGCGTTAAAGCCGCCAACATCCCCATTGTTCCTGGTTGTCCGCTACCGCCGGAATTGAGCAAGGCGACGTTTCCGTTGATTGTTGGACTGACCTGCGACGCCAAGAAGCTCATTCAAATTCGCAAACACCGCCTGCGCATGGTTAAACAAAACGAAAAAACGGATTATGTTGATATCAAAACGGTATCGGAAGAGATCGACCATGCATGCCGGTTCTTCGAAAAGCATAAATGGCCGGTGATCGACGTGACCCGCATTTCCATTGAGGAAATCGCCGCCACCATTCTCCAGATGTACAGTCACCGCTTGAAAAAGCTTTGCTGATAAAACTCAAGCTGTCAGCATGACGGAATGAACAACGGCGACAAGACAATCAAAGCCGGTGTCATGGGCTGGCCCGTCAGCCATTCCCTGTCGCCTAGATTGCACGGATACTGGCTCAAAACCTATGGCATCAACGGGACCTATGAAGCCATGGCCGTAAATCCGGATGCGTTCGCGCAAGTCCTTAAGGACCTGTCCGGGAAGGGTTTTGCCGGCGTCAATGTTACGGTGCCGCATAAGGAAGCGGCCCTCGCCGCCGTCGATACCAGCGAGGCGGAAGCCATTCGTACCGGCGCCGTCAACACCATCGTCGTTCGTCCGGACGGAACTCTTTTGGGCCGTAATACCGACGTTTACGGTTTTATGAAAAACCTGGAATCGAGTTATCCGAACTTGCCGCTTGAGCAGGGTCCAGCGGTGGTCCTCGGCGCCGGTGGCGCGGCGCGGGCGGTTTGCACTTCCTTGATTGACGGCGGTGTCGCCGAACTGCGCCTGGTCAACCGCACCTTGTCCCGCGCCGAAGCCCTGGCCGATCACATCGGTGGTCCTATAAAAATCTATTCCTGGAAGGAACGGGACCTGGCTCTTGAAGATGTGTTGTTGCTCGTCAACGCGACGAGCCTCGGCATGGGCGGCGGGACGACGCTCGAGATGAACTTGACGCGGTTGCCGCCGGAGGCCGTGGTCAACGATATCGTCTACACCCCCCTGGAAACGCCTTTGCTTAGAGCCGCGGCCAAGCGCGGCAACCCGGTCGTGGACGGTCTCGGCATGTTGCTGCATCAGGCGCGGCCTGGATTTGCCGCTTGGTTTGGCGTTGAGCCGGAAGTCACGCGGGGTTTGCGGTCTTGGATGTTGAAAGGTTTGCCTGGATAGCTTCGCATCATGGTCATTCTCGGCCTTACGGGTTCCATTGGCATGGGAAAATCCACCGCCGCCGATGTCTTTCGCTGCTTGGGCGTCCCTGTCCATGATGCCGACAAGACGGTCAAGAGGCTAATGGCGAAAGACGGCGGCGCGGTTGCCGCGATCGCCATTGCTTTTCACGGCGTGGTGCGAAACAGTGGGGTTGTCCATGAGAAACTCGCCCGCCGTGTTTTCGGCGATCCGCAAGCCTTGTCGGAACTGGAGTCCATACTTCATCCCATGGTGCGGCAACGGCGGGGAGAGTTCCTTCGTGTCGCCGCCAGGCAAAGGCGGCCGCTGGTGGTCCTCGAGGTACCGCTCCTCTTTGAAACGGGGGAGGAAAAGCGTTGCGATGCCGTCGTCGTTGTCTCGGCCCCCCGGTTTGTCCAGGAACAAAGAGTTCTCGGGCGGCCGGGAATGACGGAGAATCGCTTGAACGCCATCCTTTCGCGTCAGATGGCCGACGCCGAAAAGCGACGCCGCGCCGATTTCATCGTCAATACCGGACTGGGGCGTAGCTACAGCTTGCGCGCCATAAAAAACGTCGTCACTGTGACGACCCGTTGGCGTGGAACGAAATGGCCCTCTCCGGGCTTTCTGGAACGAACGGTGTGAGGGGAAGATCGCTTGCGGGAAATCGTACTGGATACGGAAACCACTGGTTTAGATCCCAACACCGGCGACCGCATTGTCGAGGTTGGTTGCGTGGAGCTGGTTAATCACGTAACCACGGGTAGAACCTTTCAGCGTTACGTGAATCCCGAAAGAGACATTCCCAGCCAAGCCTTGGCCGTGCATGGGCTGACGGAAGAAGTCCTGTCACGGCATCCGGTCTTCGCCGAGATCGTTGACGATTTCCTGGATTTTCTTGGCGAATCTCCACTGGTGATTCATAATGCCGGATTCGATCTGGGTTTCATAAACGCCGAACTGTCGCGTCTTGAACGACCACTCTTGTCACTGGACCGAACTATTGACACGGTGGAATTGGCCCGGCGCAAGTTTCCCGGTGGGCAAGCCAATCTGGATGCTTTGTGCCGCCGTTTCCGGATCGACAACTCGGACCGCGGCGTACACGGCGCGTTGAAGGATTCCTTGCTGCTGACCGAGGTCTATTTGGAACTCATCGGAGGCCGGCAGCCCGGTCTGGAACTGGCGTCGAACGCCGTTCGCTCCGCCGCCGGCGGACAGCGGGACTTCCATCCGCCCCGTCCGCACGCGCCCAGCCCGGAAGAAGAAGCGGCGCATGAACGTTTTCTTGACGGCGTGCCGGATTCGATCTGGCGAAGATGAAGCGGGCTGGCGCCGACCAATCTTGAAATGCTCTAACCCGCTTATTTGGGATTCGCCGCCTCTTTTTTGGCCTTCTCGCCGTCGCCTTCACTGGCCAACTGACGCACTTTGTTCTGGTACATGGCGACGAAATCCAACGGTCCCAACATGAGGGGAGGAAAACCGCCATCGCGGGAAACGTCGGCGAGGATATTGCGGGCGAAGGGAAACAGCAGCCGGGGACACTCGATTAAAAGAACGGCTTGAAGATGCTCGGACGGGACCTTCAGGGTGAACACTCCGCCGTAGGCAAGTTCCAGTAAGAAAGCCACTTTCTCGCCGTACTTGCATTCGGCGTTGATATGCAGAGTCACCTCGAAAACTTTTTCCCGTAAAGGCCGTGCCTTGACCTCGACGTTGATGTTGATATCGGGTTGCCGTGCCGGTTTCTCGTTGAAGATTTCCGGGACGGCGGGAGCCTCGAAGGAAAGATCCTTGATGAACTGGGCATTGACGCTGATGGGAGTTTTCGCGGCCTCGGGCTTGTCTGATTTTGTCCCATCACTGGTTGCATCCGGGGTCTCGGCAGGGTTCTTGGCGTCGGCCTCTTTCGCGGCGGCCTCCTCTTTCGCGGCGGCGGTTTTGGCACGTCTCTTTAGTGGATTCATGATCATGATCCGGCTCCCCCATGGGTGGGTGGACAGTGGCTAGCACGGATTGGGAGCTGGAACAACCGTCTCGACTCCGCCCATGTCTCAGCGGGGGAACGGAGGAAAAGGTTTCGTATCATCATTACTGGGTTTGTTTTTTTTATTGCTGTCCGCCGAGGTGATGTCCCGGTAGTCGCCGTCGATAATGGTTTCGACGCCGGGCGCACCGGCCCGCCGGCGGCCGGAAACGCGAGAATCCGTCTTTCCCGCGCGCTCGTCCAGCCATTCCGGCGTTTTCAGATATCGCCGTATGATCCGACCCAGGATGGCGCGGACCGGTGGAAAAAATAGCAAGAGCCCGGCACCGTCAGTAACGAAGCCGGGTATCAAGAGAAGGGCGCCAGCCACCAACAGACACAAACCGTCGAAAACCTCGTTGACCGGCAAGCGTCCCCGTTCCAAGAGTTCCTTGGCCCGTTGCAAGGTTGTCAAACCTTGCCGGCGCAACAGCGCCACGCCGGCGATGGCGGTTAGAAAGACGGCGCTCAGCGTTGGCCACAGGCCGAATTTATCGCCGATTTCGACGAATACGGCGATTTCCACGCCTGGAACCACAATTATTCCCAATAGGAAAATGACGCGCATACTTGTTCCGAATGAATTGATGCCTTATCTCTAGCTTTAGAAAAAAACGGTGCTAACCTGAAGATATCGATATAATGTGTTGCCTGGGCCCTGGCGCGGCAAGCAGCAATTTCGTATAATTGTGTTTAACCCAGGGATGTTCAAAGGTCCAGTCTGGAGGGTGCGACGGCACGAAAATCATGGGCGATAGTATTCCATACATAGATATCATTTTTTTCGTCATGATCGCGGCGTTTCTGGTTCTGCGTCTTCGCAGTGTCCTCGGTCGCCGCGACGGTCACGAAAGTCGTCCTCGCGATCTTTTTAAGGGCCGGGAATCGTTGGATAATAACGTTACTGGCGATCAATCCGACGACAATGTCGTGCCGCTGCTCGTTCCTAACGGCGACGACGATGACGACGACGACGACGTTTTATCGACCGCCAGCGAGGCGGACGACTTCCTTGCCGCGGGCATTAAGCGGGTCAAGGAAGCCGACCCTAGTTTCAAAATCAAGGAATTCCTTTCCGGCGCCAAAGCTGCTTTCGAGATTATTCTCGGCTTTTATGCCTCGGGAAATCTCGACAGTCTTAAGTCCCTTCTCAACGCCGATGTGTTCGACAATTTCGCCCAGGCCATCAAGGACCGCGAACAGAGCGGTCAAACCTTGGATGACACTTTGATACGCATCAAGTCGGCGGATATCGTCGAAGCCTTTATCGAAAACCGCACCGTCCTGATCACCGTCAAATTCATTAGCGAGCAGATCAACACACTCCGCGACCAAAACGAAGCCGTGATCGAAGGCGACCCAAACGCCATCAACGAGGTAACCGATTTCTGGACCTTTTCCCACGACCCCTCTTCTCGCAATCCCAACTGGATACTGGTCGCAACCCGCAGTTTGGATTGAAATCCTGGTCAAGCTGCTGATGGCGGCGGGATTCGCCGCTCTTGCCGCTTGCGCTCCGGCGAAGATGACGGACGGAGCCTTGCCGGCGCCATCCAAGCTGACTCTGCAGCGGGCCTCGTTCACCGATCTCCCGGATTGGCGCGATGATACGCATGGCGCCGCTCTGCTCGCCTTTCGCCACTCCTGCCGGAGTTTGCGGTCGCAGCCCGCCTCGCGTTCCCTGGGTGGCGGCGGAATCGGCGGAACCGTTGCCGACTGGCGCCCCATCTGCGCCGCCGCCGCCGGCATCGGCGGTGGCGATGACATGGCGGCGCGGCGTTTCTTCGAAACATGGTTCGTGCCTTATTTGGCCGGCGATAACCATCAATCCGAAGGTCTGTTCACCGGATACTTCGAGCCGGAACTCAGAGGTTCCTGGACTCGAAAAGGGTCCTATCAAACCCCTATTTACGCCCGGCCCGCCGACTTGATCGATGCCGATTTGAGCCGCTTCCGACCGCAATGGCGGGGTCGCCGTCTTACCGGTCGGCTCGCCGCCGGCAATTTCGTGCCCTATGCGACCCGCGCCGAGATCGAAAGCGGCGCGCTAAGCGGCCGGGGCCTGGAAATGCTGTGGGTGGATGATCGGGTCGATGCTTTCTTCCTGCACGTTCAAGGCTCCGGCCGCGTGGTCATGGAGGATGGCCAAACGGTCCGCCTGGGTTTCGCCGGCCGCAACGGGCATGTTTACAAATCCATCGGGCGGGAACTGATCGTTCGGGGCGCGATCGACAAGGACGAAGTTTCCATGCGGGCCATCCAAGCGTGGATCAAGGCCCATCCGGCGGAAGGAAGGCTTGTGATGAGCCGCAACCCATCGTTCATTTTCTTCCGTATCCTTGACGGCGACGGTCCCATCGGCGCCCAAGGGGCGGTGCTGACACCGGGCCGCAGTTTCGCCGTCGATCCCAGTTTCGTGCCTTTTTCATTGCCGATCTGGCTCGACACCACCGATCCTCTCGACCCGGAGAAGCCGTTGCGTCGTCTGGTCGTCGCCCAAGACGGCGGCGCCGCCATCAAGGGCCCGGTGCGCGGTGACTTTTTCTGGGGTCGTGGCGCCCTGGCCGCCGCCCGAGCAGGATCGATGAGGCAATCTGGCCGTTATTACCTTTTGCTGCCGAAGAACACGTCGCCATGGCAAGTTGATACAAAATCCTGACAGCCCATGCGGGATGGCAAGAGCGAAACCCGTATTCCGCGCCGATGCCTTCGACGCCTTCGAAAACCTCGATTACGTCATCATCCCGTCGCGCACCGCCGATATCGAGCAAACCCTTCTTTTCGGTGCCCATGGCCGGCGCCTCCCGCATATTGTTTTGATCCATGACGAAGAAAAGTAAATCGCCAAAATCCGCCGCCGCCGGCCGCCCGCTCAGCAGGGAAGAGGACGACTTGTGGCGCCTCGTTACCAGCGACGTCGTTCCTTTGCCGGGGGAGGAGAGCGTGAAGGCCGTCGATATCCCGCCGCCGGAAAAGGAGCCGCCGCCGGAAAAGAAGCCGTCGGCGAAACCGGCGAATTCCGCCGCCGCCCATCGGCCGCCGCCGCCGGAGCTTGCCGCCGGCGGCGCCTCCGGTGTCGACAAGCGCACGGCGGCCCGGCTCAAGCGCGGGCAGTTGCCGATCGAGGCCAGCATCGACCTGCACGGCATGACCCAGGACGAAGCGCACCGGGCGCTGGCCGCGTTTCTGGAAGGCGCGCAAACGGCTAGCCGCCGCGCCGTGCGGGTTATTACCGGAAAGGGGTTGCGGCCTGGCGGCGGCATCGGGGTCCTGCGCGCCGCCGTTCCCCGCTGGCTCAACGAGGCTCCCAACCGGCGACGGCTTCTGGCTTTTTCCCAGGCCCGGCCCAAGGACGGCGGCGAGGGAGCGCTGTATGTGCTATTGAAAAAAAAGAAGTAAGGTTGGCTCCATTCGGCGGAATATGCCCAGGAGCTTCGGGCCTTGTCTCCGCGACAGGCGACCGATGATCCTTTTCGGCTTGAAAATCAAGGAATTGCGGGCCCGGCGTGGGATCACGCAGAAAAAAATGGCCGACTATTTCGGCTTGATCTGGGACGAGGCCGAGGAACTCAAGGGTCTGGCCCTGATTTCCCATCCCCGGGTGGTGGTCGACACGGCCGGCCTGAACCCAAAGGCGACGGAGCTTGCCAACCTGATGGCGCGGCACGTTCATGACCTCGATGAAGGGACCCTGGAAAGACTTCTGGCGGAAATCAAGGGGCGCGGCCGATCGAACTTGAAATGCTCTAAAGAATAAACTTACTCAAATCGGCGTCCTTGGCCAACTCGCCCACCTTCTCGCGGACCTGTTGGGCGTCGATGGTGATCGTCTCGCCGCCGTGTTCGGAGGCGGTGAAACTGATGTCCTCCAAGAGCTTTTCCATCACCGTGTGGAGGCGCCGGGCGCCGATGTTCTCGACGCCGCTGTTGATCTCGGCGGCGAGATCGGCGACTTCGGAGATGGCCTCGCCGGTGAACTCCAGGGCGATCTCCTCGACCCCCATCAGGGCGGTATATTGCTTGATCAGGCTGGCTTCCGGCTCGGTCAGGATGCGGACGAAATCATCCCTGGTCAGCGCCTTGAGTCCGACCCGTATCGGCAGGCGGCCTTGCAGTTCGGGCAGCATGTCGGCGGGCTTGGCGAGGTGGAAGGCGCCCGACGCGATGAACAGGATATGGTCGGTCTTGACGGCGCCGCGCTTGGTCGGCACCGTCGTTCCCTCGATCAGCGGCAAAAGGTCCCGTTGCACGCCCTCGCGGCTGACGTCGGCGCCGATGCGTTCGGAGCGGACGGTGATCTTGTCGATCTCGTCCAAAAAAACGATGCCGTTGTTTTCGACCGCCTCGATGGCCTCTTTGACCACTTTGTCCTCGTCTAGGAGCTTGTCGGCTTCCTCTTCTATCAGCACTTCGTAAGACTCGGCGACGCTCAAGCGCTTCGGCTTGGTCTGCGCGCCGAAGGCCTTGCCCATGATCTCGTTCAAGTTGATCATGCTCATCTGGGCGCCGGGCATGCCGGGAACTTCGAAACTCGGCATGCCGCCGCCGCTATCCGCCACCTGAATTTCCACCTCCTTGTCGTCGAGTTCGCCCTGGCGCAGTTTGACGCGGAACTTCTCGCGAGTATCGCGGCCCGCCTCTTCGCCGACCAGGGCGTCCAGCACCCGTTCCTCGGCTAGAAGCTCGGCCTTGGCGGCGACCTGTTTGCGCAACTTCTTGCTGGTCGCATGAATGGCGATCTCGACCAGGTCGCGGATGATTTGCTCGACGTCGCGGCCGACATAGCCGACCTCCGTGAACTTGGTGGCCTCGACCTTGATGAACGGGGCCTGGGCCAATTTCGCCAGGCGGCGGGCGATCTCGGTCTTGCCGACGCCGGTCGGCCCGATCATCAGGATGTTCTTGGGCAGAATCTCATCGCGCAGGGTTTCGTCCAATTGCTGGCGGCGCCAGCGGTTGCGCAACGCGATGGCGACGGCGCGTTTGGCATCGTCCTGGCCGATGATATAGCGGTCCAGTTCGGAAACGATCTCGCGGGGCGTGAAACTTGTATTCATAGAGCCTCGATGACCAGATTGGTGTTGGTGTAGACGCAGATGCCGGCGGCGATCTCCATGGCCTTTCTGGCGATGGCCTCGGCGTCCAGATCGTCGCGGTCGAAAAGCGCCCGCGCCGCCGCCAGGGCGTAATTGCCGCCGGAACCGATGCCGATCAATCCATCCTCGGGTTCGAGGACGTCGCCGGTTCCGGTCAACACCAGCGAGACCTTCTTGTCGGCCACCGCCATTATCGCTTCCAGGCGTCTGAGATAACGGTCCGTGCGCCAGTCCTTGGCCATCTCCACCGAGGCCCGGGTGAGTTGTCCGGGATACTGGTCGAGCTTGCCTTCCAGGCGCTCGAAAAGGGTGAAGGCGTCGGCGGTGGCGCCGGCGAAGCCGGCGATCACGGAGCCATCGGCCAATCCTCGCACTTTCTTGGCGTTGGACTTGATCACCGTGTCGCCGAGGCTGACCTGGCCGTCGCCGGCAATGACGACCTGGTCTCCCTTGCGCACCGAGAGAATGGTGGTGCCGTGCCAAGTATCATGAACTTTATGTGGCATGTTCGGAACATTCAGAAAAAAATAACGCCAGGGTCGGGTGCCTATCGGAGATTTAGGCATAACAAGCCTTGCGGTCAAGATAAAGACTGGGGCAGGCTTCGGCGCTAGCGGTTTGCCATCCTTCCTGTTACAAGGTCCGGCGGATTTCAACCGGGAACACACCATGCGCAAAGCCAAGGTCAAGCGCAAAACCAAGGAAACGACGATCGAGGTCGCGGTCAACCTGGATGGAACCGGACAATACGCCGTTTCCACGGGGGTCGGCTTCCTCGATCACATGCTCGAGCAGCTCTCCCGGCACAGCCTCATCGACTTGCGGGTGACGGCGGCGGGCGACCTCGGCGTCGATTCGCACCATACCACCGAGGATATCGGAATCACCGTCGGCGATGCCGTCGCCAAGGCGCTTGGCGACCGCAAGGGAATCGTCCGTTACGGTTCCGCCATGGCGCCCATGGACGAAGTGCTGACGCGGGTGGTGGTCGACGCCTCGATGCGCCCGCACCTGGTCTGGAGAGTGAAATTCAAGAGCCCGAAAGTCGGCGACACGGACACCGAGCTGTTCAAGGAATGGTTCCAGGCTTTCGCCCAGGCCGCCGGTCTGACCCTGCATGTGGAAACCCTTTACGGGGACAACAACCACCATATTGTCGAATCCTGCTACAAGGGCTTGGCCCGGGCGTTGCGCCAAGCGGTTGAGATCGATTCCCGCAAGGCCGATACGGTGCCTTCGACGAAGGGTGTGCTCGGCGGCTCGCTTTAACCGCCGGCGGCCCGGCTAAGAGAGGCAAGCATGCGTTTTTACACGGCTCATTTACGCCACGAAATCACCGGCTCCAACTTACTGTTGGTCAAGGAAGGATTTTGCTGGCAGGCGTTTATTTTCTCTATCCTTTGGGCGCTCTGGCACCGCTTGTGGCTGGTGGCGCTGGTTATGTTCGCCCTGCAGGCGGTGTTGGGATGGGGAATGGGGGAAATGTCTCTGTCTCCCCTCGCCCAAAGCGCGGGTTCCTTCGCCTTGGCGCTGATCTTCGGGATCTTCGCCAACGACTTCAGGCGGTGGACTTACGAGCGGCGCGATTACCGCCTCGTCGATGTCGTCGGTGGCGGCAATCTCGAAGACGCCGAACGGCGCCTCCTCGACGAATTGCCGGAACTGGCGGCTGAATTGCGGCCATGAATGTGGTCATTATCGATTACGGCTCGGGCAATCTGCGCTCCGTCGCCAAGGCCTTCGAGCGCGCCGCCGGCGAATTCGGCCTGACGGTGGCCGTCACCGCCGACGCCAGAGCGCTCAGCGACGCCAGCCACGTGGTTCTGCCCGGCGTTGGCGCCTTTGCCGATTGTAAGCGCGGCTTGGAGGCCCTTCCCGGCATGGCCGAGGCGCTTGAGAAGACGGTGCTCGATGATGGCAAGCCGTTCCTGGGCATTTGCGTCGGCATGCAATTGATGGCCTCGGTGGGACGCGAACATGGACGCCACCGGGGCCTCGGTTGGATCGCCGGCGAGGTGGTTCCCCTGAAACCCTCGGACACAGGATTGAAAATTCCCCACATGGGGTGGAACGAACTCTTTTTTTCCTCCGCCCATCCGGTTTTTGACGGCTTGCGCGAAGGCGCCCATGCCTACTTCGTGCATTCCTACGCCTTCGTCTGCGAAGAGTCCGCCCACCGGCTGGCCACCGTCGATTACGGCGGCCCGGTGACCGCCGCGATCGGCCGCGACAACATGATCGGCACCCAGTTCCACCCGGAAAAAAGCCAGGCGACGGGACTGCGGCTGATCGGCAACTTCCTCGGCTGGAAATGCTAAAGCATATCCATGTTGATAAAAATCGGCACCGGCCCGCTCCCCCGCCCGGCCACCCACAGCATACAATGGCATTGAGTGGCTGGGCGGGGGAGTGGGCTGGCGCCGAATGAACTTGAAATGCTCTGACAACCCGGAAATCCCTTTGATGATTTTTTTCCCGGCCATAGATCTCAAGGACGGCCAATGCGTGCGCCTGCTGAAGGGCGACATGAACAAGGTCACGGTCTTCAACGACAATCCCGGCGGCCAGGCGAAATCGTTCGAGGATTTGGGCTGCCAGTGGCTGCATGTGGTCGACCTCAACGGCGCTTTCGCCGGCCATCCGGTCAACACCGACGCCGTGGTTTCCATTCTCGACGCCGTTGCTATCCCGGTGCAGCTGGGCGGCGGCATCCGCGATTTGGAAACGATCGCATTCTGGCTGGACAAGGGCGTCCGCCGGGTGATCCTGGGCACGCTGGCGCTCCGCGACCGGCCGCTGTTCGAGGCGGCCTGCCGCCGCTTTCCGGGCCGCGTGGCGGTGGCGATCGATGCCCGCGACGGCTTTGTCGCCGTCGAGGGGTGGGCCGAAACCTCGACTGTCAAGGCCGTTGATCTGGCCGACGGACTCGAGGGTGCCGGCGCCGCCGCCATCGTCTACACCGACATCGGCCGCGACGGCGTCATGCAAGGGCCCGGCATCGAGGCGGCGGTGGCCTTGGCGGCCCGGCTGTCGACGCCGGTGATCGCCTCGGGCGGGGTCTCTTCCATGGACGACCTGCGGGCTTTGAAAAGGGCGGCGGCGGGCCTTTTGGAAGGCGTCATCAGCGGCCGCGCCGTTTACGACGGGCGCATCGACCCGGCGGCGGCGGTGGCGTTGCTCAAGGAATCGGTGGGCTGACGGAAGGGGCGATGCTGAAATGCAGAATCATTCCCTGCCTGGACGTCGACAAGGGCCGCGTCGTCAAGGGGGTGAATTTCATCGACCTGATCGACGCCGGCGATCCGGTGGAACAGGCCCGCCTTTACGACCGCGAAGGCGCCGATGAACTCTGCTTCCTCGACATCACCGCCAGCCACGAGAACCGCGAGACCATTTTCGAGGTGGTCCGAAAGACCGCCGAGCAATGTTTCATGCCGCTGACGGTCGGCGGCGGCGTGCGTTCCATCGACGACATCCGCAAGCTTCTGCTGGC
>DUZD01000023.1 GCA_013349695.1 Rhodospirillaceae bacterium | reverse complement strand
ATGAATGCTGACCCTTGCGGGGGCCGATTTCTCGCCGCCCCTTTTCCGGCCCTTTTGCCGGATCGACCGTTTGCAAGAACTTTTCGATCCGCCATCACGCCGCCTTGATCCGGCGCTTGAGACGGCTCTTGAGCCATTGCACGACATCACGCCTTCGGTATCGGATTTTTCGCGGGGGAATCTTGGTCGGTGGCGGACCGAAACCTTTGGACCGCCCTTGCTCAAGCCAGCCCAGACACGTTTCGAGTCCATCAGCGAGTTCTTCGGTATCCAGAAAATCGTCAGGATTACCCGCCTCGAAAAAGTGGAGAAGGCGGTGCGCTCGCTTATCGAGGTGGTGCTTTTCGGGTATCACAGCAGCCCCCAAAAGTTATTAAAAACTTTCGGGCCACTGACCCTTAGCTTCGGCCACGGACCTCAGCTAATGAAAACGTACTACAACTTGTGGAATTTAGTCAAGACGTACACGAGATATTGAATCTCTGCACGTCGGCGGGGCTCAAAATTCTAAAAACTAGTACCCAGACTAGTACCCAGAGTAAAATCAGCATCTGAGTCCAAGAAGTAAAAAGCCTAGTAAGTCATTGAACTTGCGTGGTTTTTTAGTGGTCGGAGTGAGAGGATTTGAACCTCCGGCCCCCGCCTCCCGAAGACGGTGCTCTACCAGGCTGAGCTACACTCCGACAAGGCCCGGTCGGCGAGGTTATAGCGCCGCCGGCGGGCCTCGGCAAGGCACCCCGTCTCTTCGCCACGGCCCTGGCGAAACGGCGGCGCCGGCGGCCGGTCCCACTCCTTAGCTTTCGCGGCACCGGAACACGTAGATACCCTCGAACGGCGACGGGCTCTCAGTGGGCGCGCCGGATGCAGAAATCGATCAGGCCGGCCAAGACCTCTTTTTCGGCGCCGCCGGCGAAAATGCCGAGCGCGTCCCTGGCGATGGCGCCGTAATGTCGGGCGCGCTCGACGGTGTCGGCAAGGGCGTTGTGTTTCCGCAACAAACCGATGGCTTGGTCGAGGTCGTCCTTGTTCTGGTCGAGGTCCTCGATGGTGCGCCGCCAGAAGGCCCGTTCCATCTCGTTCCCCCGGTGGAAAGCGAGGACCACCGGCAAGGTGACCTTGCCATCGCGGAAGTCGTCGCCGACGGTCTTGCCGAGCGTCGCTTGCTTGGCCGAAAAATCGAGCACGTCGTCGATCAACTGGAAGGCGATGCCCAAATTCAGGCCGAAAGTATCGAGCGCTTCCTCATCGACCTTGGGGCGGCCGGCGACGAGGGCGCCCAAGCGGCAGGCGGCGGCGAACAATTGCGCCGTCTTCGCAGTGATCATGTCGAGATAAGCGGTTTCGCCGGTTGCCGTGTCGTTGGCGGTGACCAACTGCGCCACTTCGCCCTCGGCGATGATCGCCGAACATCTCGAAAGAATGGCCAGGACCTCCAAGCTGCCGTCCTCGACCATCAGCTCGAAGGAGCGGCTGAACAAAAAGTCGCCGACAAGGACGCTGGCCTTGTTGCCCCAGACGGCGTTGGCCGAATGCAGTCCGCGGCGCAGATCGCTTTCGTCGACGACGTCGTCATGGAGCAGGGTGGCGGTATGAATGAACTCGACGCAGGCGGCAAGGGCGATGTGGCGGCGGCCCTGGTAGCCGCACAAGCGGGCCGAGGCCAGGGTCAGCATCGGGCGCAGGCGCTTGCCGCCGGCGGCGACGATATATCCGGCCAGCTGCGGGATCAGCTCGACGGAAGAGTGCATGCGCTGGACGACGACCTCGTTGACCGCCTTCAAGTCGTCGGCGACCAAGGTGGCAAGCACGTCCAGCGACGGCTTCCTGTCCCGTTCGTCGCCCAAGCTGACGACAACGCCCACTTCGCTATGCTCCCACTATGCTTGACGATGGCCCAGGTCTCCTGAGAGTATAGAAACGGTGGCGGCGGACGGTCAAGCCCTTGCCCGGCCCGGCGCCGGAGGTTTGGGAGAGCTCGGAGGATTTGTAGAGCCGATGGTGGAACTGATACGGACCAACGATCCGGTCATGCTGTCATGGCTGCTGGCGGCGCTGGCCGAGAACAACATCGATTCCGACGTTCTCGACGCCCATACCAGCATCATGGAAGGCAGCATCTCGGCCATACCCCGGCGGCTCATGGTGCGCGAAGCCGACCTGATCAGGGCGCGGCGGGTGCTGGCCGAGGCCGAAGCCATCGCTAGAGCGGACCGTGATTGATCGAACCCACTTCGTGGGATCGATCAATTTCGCCGATCCGCTCTACATAAATAAGCTAGAGAAAACTCTCCAAATTGTTGGATCGCCTTTGGCGATTCCAATCAATCTGGATTTGCTCTAATGATAACCGCGATGGGTGAAGAAACCGAGGATTCCCTGCTCGCCGGCCGCGTCCGGTTTTTCCAGCCACGGGCCGGCTACCGGGCGGCCATAGATCCCGTCCTGCTGGCGGCGACCGTTCCGGCGGCGCCGGGCGACAAGGTTCTCGATGCCGGCGCCGGCGCCGGCGCTGCCGCCCTTTGCCTGGCCTTCCGGGTGGCGGCGATGCGGATCACCGGCCTCGAGATAAAACCCGGCCTGGTCGCCATCGCCAACCGCAACGCCCAAGTCAACGGCCTCGCCGGACGGGTGGATTTTCTCGCCGGCGACCTGCTGGCGCCGCCGTCCGAACTCGCCCCGGGCTCGTTCGACCACGTCATGGCCAATCCGCCCTTCCAGACGGCGGGCCGATGCACCCCCTCCCCCGATCCGGCCAAGGCGGCGGCGACGATGGAAGGCGCGGCGGAACTGGAGGACTGGCTCGGATTCTGTCTCAACATGGTCCGCCGCAAGGGCAGCGTCACCGTCGTTCACCGCGCCGACCGCCTGGACGCCTTGTTGGCGGGGCTTAAGGGGCGGCTGGGCGGGATCACTCTTTTCCCTTTGTGGCCGGGGTCCGCCGGCAAACCGGCCAAACGGATCATCCTCAGCGGCCGCAAGGGAGCGGCGACACCCTTATCCCTGGCCGCCGGACTGGTTCTCCACGAAGCCGACGGCGCCTTCACGGCGGCGGCGGAAACCGTGATGCGCGACGGCAAGAGTTTGCTATTATAGAATTGTCGGTACTTTGACCAAGGAGTGGCTAAATGGATACCCGATCTTTTAACAAGTTCAATCCGATTGCACGCTTCCGCGCGCCGCCGCCGACGGTGGGCGTGCTCAGGCTTTACGGAGTGATCGGAACACCGAGCCCCTGGAGCCGGCACTTGAGCCTCTCCGGCCTTGCTCAGGGCATCGAGAAAGCCTTCAAGTTCAGGAACCTCAAGGCCGTCGCCCTGGCCATCAATTCGCCCGGCGGCGCGGCCACGCAATCGGCCCTGATCGCCCAACGCATCCGGGCGATGGCCGAGGAGAAAGACGTGCCGGTGTTCGCCTTCGCCGAGGACGTGGCGGCTTCGGGCGGCTATTGGTTGGCTTGTGCCGGCGACGAGATTTACGCCGACGAGAACTCCATCATCGGTTCCATCGGCGTAGTCAGCGCCGGTTTCGGCTTGGACGGCCTGATCGAGCGCATCGGCGTCGAACGCCGCCTCTACACGTCGGGGGAAAAGAAGGCGCTGCTCGATCCTTTCCTGCGCGCCAAACCGGAAGACGTGAAACTCCTGCAAGAGATCCAAGGCGACGTCCACGAAAGTTTCAAGGGGATGGTGCGCAAACGCCGGCGGGGGAAATTGCGAGCCGACGAAGACGAACTGTTCAGCGGCCAGTTCTGGACCGGCCGGAAGGCGCTGGAGTTGGGCTTGATCGACGGCATCGGCGATTTGCGCACGGTCATGCGCGAACGTTTTGGCGATAAGGTCAAGCTGCGCCCCGCCGGTCTCCGCCGTTCATGGTGGCAGCGGCGGCACGGTAACGCCGGCGGCGCGGCGGCGGCCGGCCCCGCCGATTGGGCCGGCGGCGCCCTGGCGGCGGTCGAGGAACGGCTGCGGTGGAACCGGTTTGGACTGTGACTCTTCCGCCAGCTGTTTGACCGCCCTTCCGCCAGCCCTTTACAAAGACGCCCATGTTCGGCTTCAGCCTCTCGAAACTGTTATTCACCGGCGCCGTCGCCGTCATCGTTTGGTACGGGTACAAATGGATCGGCCGGCTGCGAAACCAGCGCGGCCAGGCTGACCGGCCGCGTTCGCGGCACGGCTCCCCCGACTCCGGCAGCGGGCCTGAGGATATGATCGAATGCCGCGTCTGCGGGTCTTACGTCGCCGCCGTCGGCGCCACGGCTTGCGGTCGCGGTGGCTGCCCCTATTCCGGTTGAGTTCCCCCTCACCTTGACCGCTATCCGGGGGGGTTCTATCTTCCGCCGCTCCGCAAGCTTCCAGGTCTTTCAGCGCGATGGCCGCCGCTTCCAAAAACAAAACCAGTTTCCAGGCAATCATCCTGGCCTTGCAGTCCTACTGGGCCGGCAAGGGCTGCGTCCTCCTGCAGCCTTACGACATGGAGGTCGGCGCCGGCACCTTTCACCCGGCGACGACGTTGCGGGCCTTGGGAAAAGAGCCCTGGAAAGCAGCCTACGTGCAGCCGACGCGGCGGCCGGCGGACGGACGCTATGGCGAGAATCCCAATCGATTGCAGCATTATTACCAGTTCCAGGTGCTGCTCAAACCCTCCCCGGACGACGTACAAGACATCTATCTGGACTCTCTCCGCGAGCTCGGCATCGACCCCGGCCTTCACGACATCCGGTTCGTCGAGGACGACTGGGAAAGCCCGACGCTGGGCGCCTGGGGCCTGGGCTGGGAAGTCTGGTTGGACGGCATGGAAATCACCCAGTTCACCTATTTCCAGCAGATCGGCGGCATCGACTGCGACCCGGTTTCCGTCGAGCTGACCTACGGCATCGAGCGGCTGGCCATGTACATTCAGGGCGTCGAGAACGTCTACGAACTGGACTGGAACGGCGCCGGCGTGACTTACGGCGATGTCTTCCTCAGGGCGGAAAAGGAGTTTTCCGCTTATAACTTCGAGCGGGCCGGAACCGATATCCTCAGACGCCAGTTCGAGGACGCCGAGGCCGAATGCGCTTCCCTGCTCGAAGCCGGCCTGGTCCTCCCCGCTTATGATCAGTGCCTGAAAGGATCGCACCTGTTCAACCTGTTGGAAGCCCGCGGCGTCATTTCCGTTCCCGAGCGCGCCACTTATATTGGCCGCGTCCGAGCGCTGGTCAAAGGCTGCTGCGAGGCGTGGTGCGAGTAATGGCCGAGCTTTTGCTGGAACTGCTCTCCGAGGAAATCCCGGCGCGCATGCAGGGGCGAGCCGCCGAGGACTTGAAGCGGCTAATTAGGGAAAGCTTGAAAGCGGATGACCTCAAATTCTCCAAGATTGAAACCTATTCAACGCCGAGGCGATTGACCCTTTTCGTCAATGGTCTGCCCCTCACCAAACCCGCGATCAGAGAAGAAAAGAGGGGGCCAAGGTCTGATGCGCCTGACAAGGCGGTAGGCGGATTTGCCAAAACAAATAAAGTTTCCAAGTGGGATCTAAAAATTAAATCGACCGAGAAGGGGGAATTCTATTTTGCGGTTGTCGAAACGCCCGAGCAGGTCACATCACAGCTAGTTCCTCTCATGGTCGAGACGGTTCTTTTTAACCTTAGATGGCCAAAGTCTATGCGCTGGGGGAACTCGGCCATGACCTGGGTTAGGCCGATACGAAACATTCTGGTGATCTTTGACGGGAAACCCGTGAAGGGATCGATTCAGCTTGGCACATCGGACAAAATTCCTGGCTTGAATGCCGGAATTGACCTCGCGAAGGATGAGAAAGAGATCAAGTTTGTCTCTATGACGCGCGGCCATCGCTTCCTCGCACCGAAGCCCTTCGAGGTCAAGGACTTCGCCGGCTACAAGAAGAAGCTCCGGCAGGCCAAGGTCATGCTCGATCCCGCCGAGCGCCGTGCCCTGATCAAGAAAAAATCCGAGGCGCTAGCGAAGAAGGCGGGTCTCGTGCTCCGGGACGACCCGGCGCTCTTAGGCGAGGTCACCGGCCTGGTCGAATGGCCGGTGGTGCTGATCGGCAAAATCGACAAGGCTTTCATGGGCCTGCCTTCGGAGGTCCTGAGCACGGCCATGCGCCATCACCAGAAGTATTTCGCGCTGGAGGACAAGAAGGGGAAACTGGCGCCGCGTTTCGTTGTCGTCGCCAACACCGAGGCCGGCGACGGCGGCAAGGCCATCGTCGCCGGCAACGAGCGCGTTCTCCGGGCGCGGTTGGCCGACGCCGAGTTCTTTTGGCGCCAGGACCGCAAAGCTACCCTCGAAAGCCGCCTGCCGGCGCTCCGGGATCGAGTGTTCCATGCCAAACTGGGTTCCGATTTCGAGAAAGTCGAGCGCATCGGCAAGCTGGCGGCGGACTTGAGCCAACTCATTGCCGGCGCCGAGCAAGCGCTGGTCGGGCGCGCCGCCTTGCTGTGCAAGGCCGATCTGTCCACGGAGATGGTCGGCGAGTTTCCGGAACTACAAGGAATCATGGGCCGCTATTACGCCGCCGCCGACGGCGAGAAGGCGGAAGTGGCGGCGGCCGTCGCCGAGCACTATTCGCCGCAAGGGCCGAACGACACCTGCCCGACGGCGCCGGTCAGCGTCGCCGTGTCGCTTGCCGACAAGATCGATACCCTGGTCGGTTTCTTCGGCATCGATGAAAAACCGACCGGCTCCAAGGACCCTTACGCGCTCCGCCGCGCCGCCTTGGGGGTGATCCGGTTGATCATCGAAAACAACCTCCGCCTTCCCCTTATCGACATCTTCGACAAGGCGGATTTCGCCTACGCCAAGACTTCTCATGCCCCCGAGGTCAACCTTCAATCCCGCCGCCTGCTTTTTTTCTTCGCCGAGCGCCTGAAAGTACATTTGCGGGAGAAAGGCGTCCGCCACGACCATATCGACGCTGTTTTCGCCCTCGACGGCGAGGACGATCTGGTGCGATTGCTGGCCCGGGTCGAGGCCTTGGGAAGGTTCCTCGACAGCGATGACGGAGCCAATCTGTTGACCGCTTACAAGCGCGCCGCCAATATCCTTCGCATCGAAGAGAAAAAAGATGCTAAAAGCTACCGCGGCGAACCGGATGCCGGCCTATTCCAACAGGCCGATGAATCCAGCCTCCACGGCAAGCTCGGCCGCGCCATGCCCCGCATCGCCGGGGCGCTGAAAGATGAAAAATTCGCCGCCGCGATGACGGAGTTGTCTCGACTTCGCCAACCCGTCGACACCTTTTTCGATGAGGTAACGGTCAATTGCGGCGACGAAAAGCTCAGGGAAAACCGCCTGAAACTGTTATCGCGGATACGTGCAACCATGGAACAGGTCGCCGACTTTAATAAAATCGAAGGAGGAGAAAAATGACCAAGTGGGTTTACACCTTTGGCAACGCAAGCGCCGAGGGTGGCGCCGTCATGCGCAATCTGCTCGGCGGCAAGGGCGCCAACCTGGCCGAGATGAGCAGCCTCGGCCTGCCGGTGCCGCCGGGATTCTCCATAACCACGGAAGTCTGCACCTATTATTCCAAACACGGCGACACCTATCCCGAAGACATGAAACCCCAGGCCGACGAAGCGATGGCCGGAATCGAGAAGATCATCGGCAGCAAGTTCGGCGATCCCGACAACGCCTTGCTGGTGTCCATCCGCTCGGGCGCCCGCGCCTCCATGCCCGGCATGATGGACACGGTGTTGAACCTAGGCCTCAACGACGAAACCGTCATCGGCCTGGCCAAGGCGAGCGGCGACGAACGTTTCACCTATGACAGCTACCGCCGGTTCATCCAGATGTACGGCAACGTGGTGCTGGGCCTCGGTTCCGACTTGTTTGAAGATATCCTCGATACCCACAAGCACGACCACGGCCACACCATGGATATCGACCTGATCGGCGAGGACTGGAAGGCCGTGGCCAGGAAATATCTGGTCATGGTGGAAAAGGAGCTAGGCGAGCCGTTCCCGCAAGATCCCCAGAAACAGCTCTGGGGCGCCATCGGCGCCGTCTTCAGCTCGTGGATGAACAAACGGGCCATCACCTACCGCAAGCTGCACGATATCCCCGAGGAGTGGGGCACGGCGGTCAACGTCCAGGCCATGGTCTTCGGCAACATGGGCAACGATTGCGCCACCGGCGTTTGCTTCACCCGCAACCCGGCCACCGGCGAGAACGCCTATTACGGAGAATTCCTGCCCAACGCCCAGGGCGAGGACGTGGTCGCCGGCATCCGCACACCCCAGCCCCTGACCATCGCCGAGAAAAAAACCACCGGCTCCGATCTGCCGTCCATGGAAGAAACCCTGCCCGAACTCTATGACCAGCTGGTTTCGGTGCGCGCCAAGCTGGAACGGCATTACAAGGACATGCAGGACATGGAATTCACCGTCCAGAAGAACAAGCTGTGGATGCTGCAGACCCGCACCGGCAAGCGCACGGCGAAGGCGTCGTTCAAGATCGCCGTCGACATGCAGGATGAAGGGTTGATCGACAAGGCCGAAGCCGTCCGCCGCGTCGACCCGGCGCAACTCGACCAGCTTCTCCATCCGACCCTCGATCCGAAGGCGGAGCGCACCGTCCTCGCCAAGGGTTTGCAGGCCTCGCCGGGAGCGGCGTCGGGGAAGGCGGTGTTCAACGCCGATGACGCCGAGGCATGGGTCGGGAATGGCGAAAAAGTGATCCTGGTGCGCATCGAAACCAGCCCCGAAGACATCGGCGGCATGCACGTCGCGGAAGGGATTTTGACCACCCGTGGCGGCATGACCAGCCACGCCGCGGTGGTGGCGCGCGGCATGGGGACGCCCTGCGTGTCCGGGGCCGGCGATTTGCGGGTCGATTACACCGCCAAGACCCTGACGGCGGGCAACGTCGTTATCAAGGAAGGCGACATCATCACCATTGACGGCAGCAGCGGCGAGGTGATGGAGGGGCTGATCCCGACCATCCAGCCGGAGATGTCCGGTGACTTCGCCCGGCTCATGGAATGGGTGGACGAATTCCGCACCATGGGCGTGCGCGCCAACGCCGATACGCCAGCCGACGCCAAGATGGCGCGTGAGTTCGGCGCCGAGGGCATCGGCCTGGTCCGCACCGAGCACATGTTTTTCGACCCCCAACGCATCATCCACATGCGCCAAGTGATCGTCGCCAAGGACGAGACCCAACGCCGCGCGGCGGTCGCCAAGCTTCTACCCTATCAACGCCAGGACTTCATCGACCTGTTCACCATCATGGACGGGCTGCCGGTAACGATCCGCCTCCTCGACCCGCCGTTGCACGAATTCCTGCCCCATACGCAAGCCGGCATGGACGAAGTCGCCAAAGCCGCCGGCACCGACGTCGCCACCATCAAGGCCCGCGCCGCCCAGTTGCATGAGTTGAACCCCATGCTCGGCCATCGCGGCTGTCGTCTCGGCATTACCTACCCGGAAATCTACGAGATGCAGGCGCGCGCCATCTTCGAAGCGGTGGTGGCGGTCGTCAAGGCGGGCAAGTCGGTGACGCCAGAGGTGATGATCCCCTTGGTCGGCATGACAAAGGAGTTCGAAACCCTCAAGGTGTTGGTCGAAAAGATGGCCGCCGAAGTGATGAAAGAGAAACAAGTCAAATTCGATTACCTGGTCGGCACCATGATCGAACTGCCCAGCGCCGCGTTGCGTGCCGGTAAAATCGCCGAAACCGCCCAATTTTTCAGTTTCGGCACCAATGACCTGACGCAGACCACTTTCGGTCTTTCGCGCGACGACGCCGGCCCGTTCATCCAGGTTTACCTGGACAAAGGGATCATGGAAAGCGATCCCTTTGTTTCCATCGATCAGGAAAGCGTCGGCGAATTGGTCCGGATCGGCACCGAGCGCGGCCGAGAAACCCAGCCGGGCATAAAAATCGGCATTTGCGGCGAGCACGGCGGCGACCCGGCGACCGTCCACTTTTGCCAGAAGGTGGGATTGGACTATGTTTCCTGCTCGCCTTACCGGGTGCCCATTGCGCGCCTGGCGGCGGCGCAGGCGGCCTTGGGCGTGGAAGCCGAAACCAACGCCTGACGGCGGCGCCAAGGCCCGCCGAGACCGGCCGGCGTTAACCGCGGATATTCACCGGCCGGCGAAGCCGACGCGTCCGGCCATGGGTAGTTTCAACGCCGGGTTCTTGGCGTCGATGCCGAAGGTGAGGCCGAGCAGGTTCACTTCCACCCCTTCCTCGATCCCGACCAGCAGTCCCAAAAGGCCGAACAGGGAAACCTGGTAGCCGGTGCCGCTGGGGGCGCGGGCGAAAAAGGCGCCGGAGAGGTAATCCTTGCCGATGGCGGTCGGCGGCAGGTCGAGTTTGAGCTCCGGCACGGCGCGGCCGATGAAGGCGGTGAAGGTATTGGAGTTGGGGCCGGGCCAGAGCCGGTATTCGCCGTTATGGGGATAACTCCGGGCCGTCTCGGCGATGCGTTCGATGATGGCATCGACGCCGTCGCCGCGCAGATCGGCGATGATATCCGGTTCCGACCCGAACCAGCGGGCATCCGGCGGCCGGTTGTGGACGATGAGCGCCGAAAGGCCACGATAGAGGCGCCAGCCGAGGACTTCGTAAACGCTGTACGCATCGGCGCCGGTCGGTTTTACGGCGGTCCAACTGTGCACCCCGAAGGCGCCGCGCCAGCTCCAGGCGCGGGCCGTGTAAACCTGGACGACGGCTTCCGGCGTCAGCGCCGGGTCCGGGGCGATGCCGGTGGGCTCGCGGCTGGCCGTGCGCCAGTCACCGACCATGACCGGCCGCCACAAGGCAAAGGCTGCGGCGGCAAGCAGCAGCATCGATATGGAAACTTTTCTCCATCCCATGGCTTTTCAGCATCCCCGCGGCGAACAGGATTCATCGGGCCGCCGGCGGAGAATCAGAATTGCGAAGGGGCAAAGTCCCGGTCGGAGCTTTCCGGCTTTTTGCCGGCCGCCGCCTTTTCGGCGGGTGGGGAAGGTTCCTCCTCCGCCTTGAGCTTGCGTGGGTTTGTGGCCGTGGCGGCATGAGTCTTGACGATGCCCGCGAAGACCCAAATTACCAGGATAAACGCGATTGCCACCAGGGCCGCGAGAATGATCGGGAGTCCCTTCATGGAAGCGACTATAATTCGTAAAACCGGGCCTGGTCAAATGGCATTCAGAGACTGGGGCGCCGGTTTTTTGACCGCCGCCGCAAAAGCGTTATAAGTCTTCGGGTTCCTTTTCGCGGATCCGCTTTGGCGGGCGAAGCGCCCCGAAAGCGATGTAGGCGGCGGCCGCCTTTTTGGCGGCTGGGGAAGGTTCCTCCTCCTCCTCCGCCTTGCACTTGCGTGGATTTGTGGTCGTGGCCACTGCTGTCCCACAAAGTGAAGGGAAACGACGGAAAAGGCTTGGTTCCGGGCCTATTGCGATACAATGGGTTTGGTAACAGGGGCAAAACCCCGGGCGCTCAGGCTGGGTTGGCGCGCTGACGGACGATGTTGGGCAGGGGCGGGATGATGGGGCGCTCCAGGGCGAGAAGCAACTCGTCCTTGTTGGCGCGCAGTTTTTCGAGCAGCCGATCCGGGGTGGCGAAGCCGGTCTGCGTCGAGAAGATGCGCTCGAAGCGCTTCTCCAGCGCCGCCTTGCTGCGTGGGGTGGGGCCGCGGCAGTATGCCTTGAGGGCCTTGTAGAACCGCCAAACCCGCGCCCGCCATCCACGATCAAAAAAATCCCGCGCCGCCGGCCATGGATATGTGGATAACTCGCAAGCGCGAGTTCCCCACATCCCCACGGCACAACAACAACGACATCCTCTCTCATCAACATTCGATGGGAGGCCCCAAAAGTGTTCAGGGGAATCGCCCGTATCTCTTGTCGACGGCATTGAATGACTTAAACATCTTTCCGCCGCGCCGCTTCCTCAAGCAGCTCGACGACATCGCGCTGGTCCCTCGGCCTGAAGCCATGGGTTGGGGCCCTGGTTCGACGCC
Source organism: Rhodospirillaceae bacterium (assembly GCA_013349695.1). GTDB lineage: Bacteria > Pseudomonadota > Alphaproteobacteria > Rhodospirillales > 2-02-FULL-58-16. The sequence continues at coordinate 6,398 of DUZD01000023.1, read as the reverse complement.
GTTGGTCAACGAGGCCGTCGACGTATGGGTACACATCCGCGCCCCCTCCCACATGTCCAAAGGTGGGTACTTCCGCTGCTGCAATCATCAGGGCCGTTTGGCCTTGATCGTCGGTTACGTTGACGTCGGCACCCCGGTCGATAAGCAGCTCGACAACATCGCGGTGGCCCTTGTTTGCCGCAAACATGAGGGCCGTTTGGCCTTGCTCGTCGGTTGCGTTGACGTCGGCGCCCCGGTCGATAAGCAGCTCGACGACATCGCGGTAGCCATCGATTGCCGCAATCGTGAGGGCCGTCCAGCCATCGTCGTTGGTCGCGTTGACGTCGGCGCCGCGGTCGATAAGCAGCTCGGCGACATCGCGATATCCCTTGCCTACCGTAAACATGAGGGCCGTCCCGCGAGTGCCGTCGGCCGCGCCGACGTCGGCGCCGCGGTCGATAAGCAGCTCGGCGACATCGCGGTGTCCATCGATTGCCGCAATCATGAGGGCCGTCAGGCCCGTGTCTTCGGTTGCGCCTACGTCGGCGCCCCGGTCGATAAGCAGCTCGGCGACATTGCGGTGTCCACCGATTGCCGCAATCATGAGGGCCGTCAGGCCCGCGTCGTCGGTCGCGTTGACGTCGGCGCCACTGCCGAGAAGTTGGGTTAGTCGGCCAATGTCTCCAGCTTGCGCGGCGGAATGAATGCTGGCCATTGTATTCCTTTCTCTTGTGGTGGTGGTGGCGTTCTCAGTCGTGAAGTGCAACGGCTCAAGCCAATTACACTCGTAAAGGCTGCGCAAGGGCCGTGCCATGGGGGAAGCATCGAGGGCGGTGGACGGAAATTCAACATTCAAGACTTGACCCCGTAGCTAGGCTGCTACCATGACCCCGAAGCGGACTTCCGAGCGGACCAGCAAGGAGCGCGGAAAGCACGCCTCGAAGCATGCTCGGCGGCACGGCCTATCTCGACCGCGCCGCGCCGCGTTTCGCCACGGCGAGGTTCTTGACGTTGGCCTTCGCCCCCGGGCTTGATATCGAATTGTCTCTCTGATCGAACTGCCCCGGCCGGAATTTTTGGGCGGGTTGGGTGGCGTTGGCTTCTCTCTTTTTGGCTTTCTGCGCCGCTTTCGCCTTCGCTCGTTGGCGGGCCTTGGCTTTGGTCATGTTTTTTTCGCCTTTTTAAACCAGGTCCCCGTCCCCAGCCGCCCCCGCAATAGCTACTCGAACCGATATTTCTCATGTAACCTTCAAATCGACTCCGACAGTACCCAATTCTCACCATCATTGGAATAGTTCCATCTCCGCGGTCGCCAGATAGTCACCCTCTTTGCTCTGCTCGATCACGTTTTCAAGGTTGCGCTGGCAGCGTTGAAGGGGACCGGACGCTTGGGGCGAAGCCCGGCGGAAGAGAAACGTGAGCCGGCGGTTTTAAGCCGCCGGCTATAGTTTCTTATTCAGGTTCAAGTTCAGGTTCAGGTTAGCATATGCCGCCGGCGCCGGCGGGCAGGGCCGGCACATATGCGCTCGCATCGGCGGTTTCCTTTATGCTCAAGGGGATAACGCCGCGCCGGCGCCATTAACTATGCCGTTTCCAGCGCCCTTAATCGGCTTGCCCAAGGCTTGGCTAGGCGATTGTTACGCCCTATTTGCGGCCAAGATACCGGCGCTTAGGTCCAAAGGATACCGGCAACGCCCCCGCCGATGGGCCTATTTCCGGGTCCATTGGCCCGATTCCATCATCAACCATGTTCCGGCCGGGACTTTGGCGAAAATCTCCCTGGCGTAAACCCGGCCGACTTGAGCGGCGGTCGTTCCTTGTTCGCTGGCGCGTTGTTGATAGATGGAGCGGCGCTTGGCGTTGACGGCGTCGACCACCGAGCTGACGTCGCCGCCGGCCACGCGTACCCGGGCATAGCCGTCATAGCCCTCGCCGGCGGCGCCCGAGGCTCGAAGATCGCCCAAGGATTGGGCGTCGGCGGCGGCGGTAAACAAAACCATTGCCGCGGCGGCGGCAAATGCCGGTATGAGGGAGAGGAAACGCCGCCGCCCCCGCGCCCATCTTGAATTTCGTTTCATCAGCCGCATCAGAAGATCCCCGGATTGTCCTTGATATCGTCCTTCGCCTTTTCCTCGAGCTGTAGGCGTACGCTGGCATCGAGTTTAATGTTCAGATTGATGGTGATCGGCTCTTTCGGCGCCTCCACCTTGACAGTCGGCGCGCAAGCCGAGAGCGCCAAGACGGCAACGGCGGCGGCGAGCCCGACAATGTATCGTGTTACAGCCACAATCCTTCCTTATCAACATAGACATCTAGCGTCCGCCGCCCAGGGTAGCGCGAATGGCCCGGTTCGACAAGCGGTAGCCTTCGAGGATGGTGGCCAGGACCCGGTCCAGGTTTGCCGAAAGGTTGACGTTGAGAACAAAGGGATGGCCATCGCGAACAGCCGGATTGTGCCCTTCGATGCCGAGACGAATCGTCGCCTCGCCGGTGGCCGCCTTGTCAAAGGCCAGCGACAGGCGCCGGTAACGGAAATCCTCGAGCAGGCCGAGCAGCAATTCCACCTGCTCGCCGCCGGCCGCCAGGGCGCGTTTGGCGGCCTCGGAACGGAACCGCAGCACGCCTTCGCCATCGGCCTCGAGCAGGCCGCCCGTGACCAGCACCGTATCGCCGCTGAACTGCAGCGGGATTACTCCGCTCAAGGTGCCGCTGCCCGATACCTCTTCAACGTCCAAAAGGTCCATCAACTTGCCGAGATCGATGCCCGACAGCTTGACCGCGATCCGTTTGGCGGCGGCGTCGATTGCCGTGTCGGTAACGGAAAGGCGGCCGCCGGCGAATCCGGCCGCCGCTCGTTCGATAAATAATCGCGCGGCGCCATCTCCGGCGTTCTCGAAGCGGAAACGAAGGATCGGTTCGTCGAGAACGGCGCCGACGACGATGCGCCGGGCGCGGAGCGTCCGCGGATCGGACGCGGCGGGCGGATTCAGGCTGTCAAGCCGGAGGCTCCCGGAAAGTCCCTCGACGGCTGCCGTTGCCGCCGCGAACGACAACCCGTCCAGGACCAGCCGGGCGCTGCCATCGTAATCGCCGTCCCTCCACCAAATCTCCATGTCGCCCGTCAAGGCGCCGGTTACCTGGCGGAGTACTTTCAACGCCGGAACCACATCGCCGGGCTGTAAGCCGCCGGGGCGAAAGCTGAGTGGCGCGACCTTGACGGTCGCCCCGCCGACGCCGGAGGCCAGTTCATGGCGTCCTCCGAGCGAGATATTTCCACCGCCGCCCGCCGCCGGCGACGCCCGAACCTGGAAACTCAGGGCGCTGCCTTGAAGTTTTCCAACTCCGCGCACCGAGAGCGGCGCCAACCACGGTTCGGCGGCGTCGTGGCGGAGAGTTCCGCCGCCGAGCCCGAAATGGATGGTTTTCAAATCGGCGGCGGCGGTGACGGTGGCGGTAACGTCCTCGATATGGAAATCGTTACCGGCGACGGTCAATGCGGCGCCCGCAATGTCGATGGCCAACCCGGCGGCGGGGTTCAGGGAAGCGGCGCTGAGCCGGGCGGTGAGGTTGCCGAGGCTGAAATCGGCGGCGGCTAATGAAATCCCGGCGAGATCGGCATGCGCGTTGCCGTCGATTCCAGCCGCCCCCCATGTGAGGTGAGCGCCGCCGCTGACGGTTCCGGATACGGCGCCGGCAACGGCGGCGGAGGGGACAAGGCCGCTTGGCTGCAACCCGTCCGCCTCGAAGTTCAACGGCTCTAGTTCGACGGTGGCGGTTCCCCGATTTCGCGGAAGATCGTGGGCGCCGCTCAATTTCAGCCGCCCGTCGCCGTCCATGGCCGAGGCGACAATATCGAATTCGAGCGCCGCCGCCCGCCAAGCCACCGTTCCGGCGACGGCCAGCGGCACGAACCAAGGCCCAGCCGCCGTGTCGGCGATGGATCCGCCGCCGATCCTGGCCACGGCGCCGGCGGCGCCCGGGTCCAAGGTGACGGCGGCGTTAATTTCCCTTGCACGGAGATCATGGTCGGCGATACGTGCGCCGGCTTGCCCGGCCACGACGGCGAAGGTGGCGGAAAGATCAGGCTTGACGTTGCCATCGAGGCGGGCGGAAAACCAGCCGGCTTCGACGGCGCCATGGATCCTGGCGCCGATAACGCGGATCGGCGGCATCGCCGGGGCGGTGGCGCCGCCGCCGGTGGCGGCGATTTTCCCGAAAGTCGCGAGAAAGCCGGATGTCGGTTCGGAGACGTCGATATCGAGACCGCTGACTTCAACGCCTTCGACCGTTCCCCCGGAAAGACCCGCGAGGGTGTAGAAAACCTCCAAGGAAGCCGCTTTCACGTCCGGACCGAGATGGATGTTCTCGATCCGCATGCCATCGAGGCCGACTCGGGCAACGGAAAATTCCGCCTTCTCCACCCCGCGCGAGGAAAATTGACGGTGCAGGACCATCTCGACGACGGCCGTCCGCCAGACAACCATGGCGGCGAGCGCGGCGCCGACGGCGGCGAGCGCGATAATGGCGGCAACGCCGGCGACCGGGCGTAACCAGCGCCGGCGTGAAGGCGATGGCGGGACTTCGGACGGTCTCATCTCCGGATCATCGGCTGTCGAGCGCGCCTTTTTCGCCCGTTGCGTCCAATCCGAAGCGGCGGACCAGGAAATCGATCACCATCCCGGCGGCGTCGTGGTTATAAAGATCGTTGTGATCCGCCGCCTCTAGCCAACGCCCTTCCTTGGGCTCCACCGCCGCCTCGAAAAGCCGGCGCCCGAAAGCGGTGGGAACGGTCTTGTCCCGCATGCCATGGAGGATCAACAGCGGGGCGTTGACGGCGGCGATCCTGGCCACCGATTCGAAGCGGTCCTTGACCAGCCAGCGGGCCGGCACCAACGGATAGTGATGGGCGGCGATGTCGACGGCGGAGGTGAATGGCGCCTCCAGAACCACCGCCCCGGCGGGAGAGTCGCGGGCCAGCTCGAAGGCCATCCGCACGGCGACGCCGGAGCCCAGCGACTCGCCGTAAAGGACCATGAGTCGCGGCGCCACGCCTTGTATTTTCAAGAATGCCAAAGCCGCGCGGCCATCGGCGTAAAGGCCTTCCTCCGTCGGTTTGCCGGGATTGCCGCTGTAACCGCGATAGGGCGCCAACAGCAAGCCGAAACCGGCGCCGAGATAGGGCCGGACCTTGAATCCCCGCGATCCGATATTGCCGGCGTTGCCGTGGAAATAAACAAGGGTCGGCATCCCTTCCCCGGCCCGCCGGTACCAGGCCCGCAACGACAGGCCGTCGGTGGTCGTCAGGGCCACCGTCCGCATTTCCGGGAGGCCGCTTGCCGCCGGCGTTGAAACCGAGGGATCGGGAAAATACATGAGGTTGCGTTGAAACAGATAGAGCGCCCCCACCATTGCCGTATAGGCGCCTACAAAAACGATAATGAAACTGGTCATGAATCGTACAACGTCCATCGAATGCCCCGAGAGCATTTCAAAATTGGCGGTTGGGGTCGGCGGCCGTGCTTTACGATCGACGTATCAGTCGTCGATGATCTCGAAAAATCTGCTCATCTCCTGGGAAGATTTCTTTAATTCGACGAGAAACCTTAAACCGATCGTGCCGTCTTTTACCCACATCACTTCCGCCCGGCGCAAGTCTTTGTATTTGTTTATTCTCAAATCGACAAACGAGCCGGCTTTCAAGGGCGCCGCCGATTTGACCCTGGCGCCGGATTCGGAAATATCGGAGATCTTGCAGTCCCATTTGTCTTTATTTTCGTCATAGATCACTCCCCCGAACAGTGTCTTGCGGCGGCCCTTTTCTCTCAAATCATCTGTTTCAGGCATGTCATGACACCCGCGATGCGAAATAATACTCCGGAACAAGGCGTTCGGCATCGAACCCTGGCGGCGGTTCCCTTTCCGGCGTTGCTCTTGATGTCCAGCTTGCCGCCGTTAAGGCCGATCGGCGATTTGGCGATCGTCAGCCCGAGACCCCATGACGTTTCGGGCCTGGAGGATCAGGAGTCCACACCAGCCGAACAAGATGAGTAGAAACCATGGGCGGCTCGGTGCCACAACCATGTTCACCGCCACCACCGCCACCATAACCATCGAATATATGATTAAGTGACTGATAAACCAAAACAAGGTATAATTCCTTCCCGAACGGGGACGAACCGTCAAACGTGCCAAGAGTGCATTTTCAATAAGCCTAGGAAATTCAATTCTTAAGAGCAGAAGTTACTCCACGGTCCACGCTACGTCCAGGATACCGTTAAGCTTGAAAAATTCAATGACATCCTGGCGTGACCCCCGAAAAGTGGTCCAGGTTTAATTAAGAGATTTTGGCGCATTCTGACCTTTTTAATATGGAGGAATGAATGAGCCGAGGTTACAAACCAGAACAGATCATCAGCATG
>DUZD01000022.1 GCA_013349695.1 Rhodospirillaceae bacterium | reverse complement strand
GCGATGCTGGAGCATCGCAAGCGGCGGCTGACGACGCCCAAGACCTTGTAAACGCGGCCCTTCGGGTTGACCTGGGAAGCGCGATTGCCGCGTCGCGAATGCTTGACGATGTCCCGGCATCGCCGGCGCATCCGCTCCTAACACTCGCGCTTCCCAGGTCAACGCAACCCATGATGAACTTCCCAAACAGGCTCTCAGCCAACTTCGACGACCGCCCGCCGGGCGCCGTCGTCGACATGCTGGTGCTGCATTACACCGGCATGGCAACTGTCGAGGCCGCCCTTGAACGTCTCCGCGATCCCATGGCCAAGGTCAGCGCCCATTATCTGATCGGCGAGCAAGGGGAGGTCATTTCCTTGGTGGCGGAAGAACATCGGGCTTGGCACGCGGGCGAGGCGTTCTGGCGGGGAAATACCGACATCAACAGCCGCTCCATCGGCATCGAACTGGTCAATCCCGGCCACGAATTCGGCTACCGGACGTTTACGGAAACGCAGATGGCGGCGTTGCGGGGGCTGGCCGCGGACATCCTCGGCCGCCATCCCGTTCCGGCCCGCAACGTCGTTGCCCATTCCGACGTCGCGCCGCGGCGCCGAACCGACCCCGGCGAGCTGTTCGACTGGCGGTGGCTGGCGGCCGGGGGGATCGGCCTTTGGCCCGGCGCATGGGAAGCCCGGCGGGCGGCGGCGGACGAAGTGCGGAACATGTTGGCGGAGTACGGCTACGAGACCGGCGATCTGGGCAAGACCGTCACCGCTTTCCAGCGCCGCTTCCGGCGGCGCCAAATCGACGGCGTCGCCGACGCCGAAACGGTCGGCCGGCTTGACGCCCTGTTGCGACTCTTGTCTTGACGGCGGCAATTCTCGCACTAACTTAGTAAACGCCAGACGGTCGGATGGCCGCCTTCGGCGCGGCGCCGCCGCGTCGGGGGAGGAAAGTCCGGGCTCCACGGAAACACGGTGCCGGGTAACGCCCGGCGGGGGCGACTCCAGGGAAAGTGCCACAGAAAGCAAACCGCCGGTTTTGGGCTTCGGCCCGTGCCGGCAAGGGTGAAAGGGTGCGGTAAGAGCGCACCGCGTTCCCGGCAACGGGGACGGCACGGTAAACCCCACCGGGAGCAAGACCAAGTAGGGACGGCAGGCCGGAGTTTTTCCGGCAAGCGGGTTTTCGCGCCGCCGTCCGGGTAGGTCGCACGAGGCGTCCGGCAACGGACGTCCCAGATGAATGGCCATCCTCCGCTCCAGATGGGCGGAGACAGAACCCGGCTTACAGGCCGTCTGGTATTTTTCCTGCTTGAGATTGCCTTTCGGGCAAGAGGGTTTTACCTCCCGCGCCGACCAACCTTGAAATGCTCTAAAGAACAATTTTCCTTTTTCCAAAATTGCCAAGAAAAGAACATTTAGCGAACACAAAGCCGCCTTAATTTTACCGTTGAATACAAATTTCAATTTTTAGGGATTGGAAAATTTAACTACACCACATGTGGTAGTGGCAGAAATCCTTTTCGTAAGACTTTATTAACCCAAGTAATTCCATATTATGGCGTTGACCCCCTTAAATTCCCATGATATCCCATTCCTCTTCATGGGATGCCATCGGGGGACCAGCCGAGCCGCCAGTTCACGGCCAAGCGTCGAAGCGGCGGCAAGGGATGAAAAGAACGAAATGACGCTCTTTGCCGGCACGTTTGAAAACAAGGTTGACGGGAAAGGACGGGTATCGGTTCCCGCCTCTTTCCGCGCCGAATTGGAGGGTCGCCACAACAACGCCGTCTATATTTATCCGTCGCTGGAATATCAGGCCATCGAGGCCTGCCCGGTCGAATGGATGGAAGAGATGAAAGCGGGTATCCAGCGGCTGCCCAAGTTCTCGAAGGAACGCCGCGCCCTGGGCATGAGCATTTTCGGCCGCGCCCGGTTGCTGCGCTTCGATGACGGCGGCCGGCTGGTCCTCCCCAAGGACTTGGCCGATCGGGCCGGGATCGCCGAGCGCGCGGTGTTTGTCGGCAACGGCGATTCTTTCCTCATCTGGAATCCGGAGGCCGCCGGCGTGGCGTTCGATGACGCTTTTCGCACGGTGGTCGACGAAGCCCTGACCGTCGATACGGCGAATGGCGGCAAGAATGGCGGAGAGAGTTGATGGCCGCCGCCACCATGACATCCAACTCCCCCGGCCCCCACACTCCAGTGATGCCGCGGGAAATACTGGAGGTCATGGCGCCCCGCGACGGCGCCGTCTACATCGACGGCACCTTCGGCGCCGGCGGTTATGCCAAGGCCCTTCTCGAGGCCGCGCAATGCACGGTCTGGGGCATTGATCGCGACCCGGAGGCGGTCCGGCACGGAGCCAGCCTTGGCCGCCGCTTTCCGGGCCGGATGATGGTTTTGAGCGGTTGTTACGGCAATATGATCGAGTTGTTGAGCGCTGTCGGCGTTGCTGGCGTCGACGGCGTCGCCTTTGACCTTGGCCTTTCCTCGATGCAGGTCGATGACGCCGGCCGCGGTTTTTCCTTTCGCGCCGACGGACCGCTCGATATGCGGATGGGCGGCGGCGGGATGACCGCCGCCGATGTCGTCAACCACTTGCCGGAACGGGAATTGGCCGACCTGATCTATCGATATGGCGAGGATCGGGCGTCGCGGCGAATCGCCCGCGCCATTGTCGAGGCCCGCGGCAAGGCCGCCATCACCCGCACCGGTCAATTGGCCGATCTCGTCCGCGGCGCCAGCCGGCGGCGCAAGGACCGCATCGATCCGGCGACGCGAACTTTCCAGGCCCTGCGCATTTACGTCAATGACGAGCTGGGCGAGCTTGATCGCGGCCTCAACGCGGCGGAGGTCTTGCTGGCCCCCGGCGGCCGCCTCGCCGTGGTCTCCTTTCATTCCCTGGAGGACCGCAAGGTCAAGGATTTCCTGCGCCGGCGCGGCGGCGTCCAGGCAAAGCCGTCCCGTCACATGCCCGAGGCCGACGCAACCCGGTCCCGTCCCAGCTTCCGTCTTCTGGGCCGGGGAGTCACGCGGCCATCGGCGGCCGAGGTGGCGGCCAATCCACGCGCCCGCTCGGCGCGGCTGCGAGCGGCGGAACGCACCGCCGCCCCGGCTTGGTCCAGCCCCAGGAGAACGGGCGACACGAGGAGACGGTCATGATCCATCTTTCCACTTTGTTGACCTTGTTGTTGGCGGGGGCCATCAGTTTGGTAATGTTTTCGGTCAAGTACGAGGTACAGGATCTGGAAGACGAACTCTCCCGGCTCAACCGCTCTATCATCGCCGAACGGCAGGCCATTCACGTCCTGAAGGCTGAATGGAGCCATCTCAACAACCCTGAACGACTGCGCTCCCTGGCCCTCCGCTATCTCGGCCTGAAGCCGGTCGAAGCGAAGCAGTTCGGCATCTTTTCGGGTTTGCCGAAGCCCTCCTCTCTTCCCGAAAAGCGGAAGTTTTCTTCCCGTCAACCGTCAAAAATGGATCCGCGCGCCGGCGGCCGCCGGGCCGGGGAACCCGCCACTAGGGCAGCCCAAGCCAAGCCAAGAAATCCCAAAGGCAAGGGAGAGCGCCGCCCAGACAGGATCGGAAACTCGCGTGCCCGGAACAATGTCGGCCGTTCCCGCCAATTGGCCGAAGGAAAGGTCAGACAATGAACAATAACCACGCTAGCCAGGCGAGATTACTCGGGCGCTTGTTTGAAAACCGGGGGCATCCGCGAGGCATCCGCCAGCAGACCATGGAAAAAAGGCGCAACCGTTTGCTGGCGATCGGCGTCGTGATCACCTTTGCCTTCCTGGTCATCGCCGGACGCCTTATCGATTTGACGATTCCGGGCAAAGGCGCCGAGCCCCTCTTGGCGAGCGCCTCCCCGCTCCGGCCGGCGGTCGCCGATCGTGTCGGCATCGTCGACAGTAACGGCATTATCATGGCAACCAGCCTACCCACTGCTTCCCTTTACGCCGATCCCGTTGACGTTCCCGACGCCGGGGAAGCGGCCGACAAGCTGGTCGCGGTGCTGCCGGCCCTGAACCGCGCCGAAATGATGGTCAAGCTCAAATCCACGGCCCGTTTTGTCTGGATCCGCCGCAACCTGACCCCGAAACAAAAATATCAGGTCAACCGCTTGGGCTTGCCCGGTTTTTATTTCCAGCGCGGCGAGCGGCGGGTCTATCCGCACGGACGGATGGCGGCGCACGTGCTTGGATTTACAGACACCGACGGCCTCGGCATCGCCGGGATCGAGAAGTATTTCGACAACGTTTTGCGAAACGGCAAAGCTTCCCTGGCTCTGTCCCTCGATCTTCGCATCCAATCCCTTCTTCACCAGGAACTTTCCTTGGCGATGACCGAATTCAAAGCCCTCGGCGCCGCCGGGACCGTGCTCGACGTGCAAACCGGCGAAGTCCTGGCGATGGTCTCCCTGCCCGATTTCGATCCCAATGTTCCCGGATCGGGCGACAAGGATGGGGCATTCAACCGGATGACCAAGGGTGTCTATGAAATGGGTTCCACTTTCAAACTGTTCACCACGGCCATGGCCCTGGATTCCGGCACGGTCACCTTGAGCGACGGCTATGATGCCAGCAAGCCCCTTCGTGTCGCCCGATACACTATTTCCGACTTCCATGCCAAGAACCGTTGGCTATCGGTGCCGGAAATCCTGGTCTATTCGTCGAACATCGGCGCCGCCAAGATGGCCTTGGATGTCGGCGCCAGCACCCAGAAACGCTACCTTGATCGGCTCTGGCTCCTCCGTCCGGCGGCCATCGAGTTGCCGGAAGTCGGGGCGCCGCTGATCCCGTCGCCCTGGCGCCAGATCAATACCATAACCATCGCCTACGGCCATGGTATCGCCGTTACCCCCTTGCAACTGGCCAGCGCCGTCGCCGCCCTTGTCAACGGCGGGGTGTACCGTCCGGCGACCCTGCTCAAGCAACGGCGCGGCTTGCCGCCCGAGGGGAAAAGGGTGCTTAAGGCCGAGACTTCGCGGCAAATGCGCGAGCTCATGCGCCTGGTGGTCAGAAGCGGCACCGGCAGGAAGGCGGACGCCGTCGGCTACATAGTCGGCGGCAAGACGGGAACGGCGGAAAAGGTTGCCGGCGGCGGCTACCGGAACAAGGCAATAATTTCTTCTTTCGTCGGCGCCTTTCCCATCAACGCGCCGCGTTACGTGGTGCTGGCCCTCCTAGACGAACCCAAGGGCAATGCAAGTACATCTTTTTACGCCACCGGCGGTTGGGTCGCCGCCCCCGTGGTCAAACGCGTCGTGCGGCGGATGGCGCCGCTCCTCGGCCTGGCGCCGGCCACCGGCGAAGACGCGCCGCAACCCGGCAATCGGCGCCTCGCCGTTGCCGGCGACGGCTCACGGGCGGCAAGACTTGCGGCTTTTTGAGCTTGTCAATGGAGAAATGTCAGGAGTCATGCGGGAAGCGACAGCCAGGAACAAGGAAATCTCGGGTCTGACCTGTGATTCACGTCAGGTCGAACCCGGTTTTCTGTTTGCCGCCTTACCGGGTAGCCGGGTTGACGGCCGAAGCTTCATCGGCGAAGCGTTGGAGCGCGGCGCGGCAGCCGTGCTGGCACCGCCCGGCACCCCTTTGCCCGCCTCTACCGCCGGCACCTTGAACGATCCGTTCCCATTGATCATCGACAAGAATCCGCGCCGCCGATTCGCCCTCATGGCGGCACGTTTTTTCGGCCGACAGCCGGCCACCGTGGCGGCGGTAACCGGAACCAACGGCAAGACTTCGACGATTTCCTTTCTCCGTCAAATCTGGACGCGCTTGGGCCGCCGCGCCGCCAGTCTGGGGACTCTGGGTTTGTCGGCGCCGGGCATGGAAGCGGCTGGCGGCCTGACCACGCCCGATCCGGTGGACTTGCACCGGAAACTCCGCGATTTGGCCGACCGGGGCGTCGATTGCCTGGCCATGGAGGCTTCCAGCCACGGCCTCGCCCAGCACCGTCTGGACGGGGTTGACGTGACGGTGGCGGCATTCACCAACATCACCCGCGATCACCTGGATTACCACGGCTCCATGGCGGACTACATGGAAGCGAAAATGCGTTTGTTGGGCGAGGTCATGAAACCCGGCGGCACGGCCGTCCTCAACGCCGACGCGGAATGTTTCGAGGCCTTGCGGCAAATGGCCGGGGTGCGGCGTCAACGGGTCATCGGTTTCGGCGTCAATGGTAGGGACGTGCGACTGCTACGGCTCGAGCCGCGGCCCGGAGGACAGCGCCTGAATTTGGCGGTGTTGGGCGATTCCTATCAGGTAAACCTGCCCCTTATTGGCGCTTTCCAGGCGGAAAACGCCCTTTGCGCCCTCGCCATGGCCCTGGCCGCCGGCGAGTCCGCAAGCCAAGCGGTGCCCGCCCTGAAATGTTTGCAAGGGATCCCCGGTCGCCTTCAGAAAGTTGCCTGCACGCCAACGGGAGCCAGCGTTTTTGTCGATTACGCCCATACCCCCGATGCCCTGGCCTGCCTGCTCAAGGCGCTGAGGCCCCACACCGAAGGAAGCCTGCATCTGGTTTTTGGCTGCGGCGGCGAGCGCGACTCCGCAAAGCGGTCCGATATGGGCCGGCTGGCCTGGCGACTGGCGGACGTGGTGTTGGTCACCGACGACAACCCGCGCGGCGAGAATCCGGCGGCCATCCGCGCCCGGATTCTGGCCGCCTGTCCCGGCGCCCGTGAAATCGGCGACCGCCGCGAAGCCATCGCCGCCGCCGTCGCCGGGTTGCAGCCTTGCGACATTCTGGTGATCGCCGGCAAGGGACACGAGCAAGGGCAGATCGTCGGCCATGAGATGCGTCCCTTCGACGACGCCGAGGTTGCCCGCGCCGCCATCGGGGAATCGGTTCGATGAACGCCGGCGGCAAACCGGTCCTGTGGGCGGCGGCGGAAGTCGCGGCGGCATCGGCGGCCGGCCATGAGGCCGATTGGCGGGCCACCGGCGTTTCCATCGACAGCCGGACGGTTGAACCTGGCGACCTTTTCGTTGCCATCGAGGGACCCCGTTTCGACGGTCACGATTTCATCGCCAAAGCTTTCAGCCGGGGCGCCGCCGCGGCAATCGCCCATCGCCAGCCGATCGGCCTCCCCGGAGGCGTTCCCATCATCATGGTGAAGAATACCATGGCGGCTTTGAACGGCCTCGCGCGGGCGGCGCGGCGGCGCACCCAAGCCCGCGTCATCGCCGTCACCGGCAGTGTCGGCAAGACCGGCACGAAAGAGGCCTTGAAATGGGTTCTCGGCCAACAGGCTCCGACCTCCGCCAACGAAAGCAGTCACAACAATCACTGGGGTCTGCCGTTGAGTCTCGCCCGGATGCCGAAAGGAACCGCTTTCGGCATCTTCGAAATGGGCATGAATCATGCCGGTGAAATCGAACCTTTATCCCGGCTGGCTGGTCCCCATGTCGCGCTCATCACCTCCGTCGAGGCGGCGCACAGCGCCTATTTCGCCAACCTCGGCGAAATCGCCGACGCCAAGGCCGAAGTCTTCGCCGGCATGGCAAGAGACGGCATCGCCGTGCTCAATCGCGACAACCCCCATTTCCATCGCCTCGCCGCCGCCGCCCGAAGGACAGGCGTGAAAACCATTCTGGCCTTCGGCGCCGACAGCGAGGCGGCGGTTCGCCTGTTGGAATCGAGCCAAGGGCCGGAGGGTTCACGCGTCAAGGCGGAAGTGCTCGGCGAAATCCTCGATTACCGCGTCGGCGTTCCCGGCCGGCACTGGGTGATGAACAGTTTGGCCGTTCTCGCCACGGTGCGTGCCGCCGAAGGCGACACGGCGGCGGCCGCCGCCGCCCTGGATAACCTGCCGGCGCTGTCGGGACGGGGGCAACGCCACCATGTCCGTCTGGCCGGTGGCGGTTTCGAGGTGATCGACGAAAGCTATAACGCCAATCCCGCATCCACGTCCGCCGCCTTGGAAGTCCTGGGCCAGGCGCGGCCGAGCGGCGGTGGACGGCGCATCGCCGTTCTCGGCGACATGTTGGAACTGGGAGTAGCCGCGGCCGACGAACACGCCGCCTTGGCCGCGCCCCTGCAAAGTAACGGCATCGATCTGGTGTTCACGGCGGGCGCCGAGATGGCCCGCCTGACCGACATCCTGCCCCGAGCCATGCGTGGCGGCCACGCCGCCGATGCCCGGCGGTTGGCGCCGATAGTGACGGCGGCGGCGCGGCCGGGTGACGTGATTTGCGTCAAAGGCTCGGCGGCGAGCAACACCCAGCTCATCGTCGAGGCTTTGCTGGCCTTGGATACGGCAACCGAAGACGCCCCCCCGCAACGGGTCGTCAACGGGGATTAGGGAGCCCGCGCATGCTATTTCACATTCTCTTTCCGCTGGCCGATCAGTTCGCTTTGCTCAACGTCTTCCGCTATCTCACCTTCCGCACCGGCGGCGCCATCATCACCGCGCTGATCATCAGCTTCGTCGTCGGACCGTCGCTGATTCGCCACCTCAAAAGCCGCCAAAACGGAGGACAGCCCATCCGCGACGACGGGCCGGAAAGCCATCTGCTTTCCAAAAAAGGAACGCCGACCATGGGCGGATTGCTGATCCTTTTGGCGATGAGCGGGGCGACGCTGCTATGGGCGGATCTGACCAACGGTTATATTTGGGCGACTCTCGGCATAACCATTTGTTACGGCACCATCGGCTTCCTCGACGACTACATTAAAGTGAGCCGACGGGACAGCAGGGGTTTGCCCGTCAAGCTGAAATTGATTTTGCAAGTGGTCATTGCCGCCGCCACCGCCTTTTGGATCATGACGCTGTTGCCGGATCCGTTCAGCAGCACCCTCGCTGTTCCCTTTTTCAAGAACGTGCTTATCGATCTCGGCTGGTTTTTCGCTGTTTTCGCCGTGCTGGTCATGGTCGGGGCTTCGAATGCGGTCAACATCACCGACGGCCTTGACGGCCTGGCCATCGTGCCGGTGATGATCGCCGCCGGCGTTTTCGCTCTCATCGCTTATCTGGCTGGAAACTCCGTGTTCTCCAACTACCTGCAACTCCACTATGTCCCCGGCAGCGGCGAACTCGCTGTTTTCTGCGGCGCCTTGGTTGGCGGCGGGCTGGGGTTCCTGTGGTTCAACGCACCGCCGGCCAAGGTCTTCATGGGCGATACGGGCTCGCTCTCCTTGGGCGTCGCCTTGGGTGCCGTCAGCGTCGTCACCAAGCACGAACTGGTGCTTGCCATCGTCGGCGGCCTGTTCGTTCTCGAAACCGTCTCGGTGATCGTCCAGGTGGTCTCGTACAAGCTCACCGGCAAGCGGGTGTTCCGCATGGCGCCCCTGCACCATCACTTCGAAAAAAAAGGCTGGGCCGAGCCGACCATCGTCATCCGTTTTTGGATCATCGCCTCCATTCTGGCTTTGGTGGGCCTGTCCACGTTAAAGTTGAGATGAGGGAGGGAACGGCCGCAAGATGAGCACTTTCCCCCGCACCGATACCAGCCTCATCGGCCGCTGGTGGTGGACCGTCGACCGCTGGTCTCTGACCGCCTTGACCGCCATCGCCTTGATTGGCGCCTTGATGACCCTCGCCGCCTCGCCGCCGGTGGCCGAGCGCCTGGGCCTCGATACGTTCCATTTCGTCCGCCGCCAGTTCTTCTTTCTTTTGCTGGCATCGGCGGTGATGCTCGCCACTTCCCTGCTGACGTCGGGCGGCATCCGCCGGCTGGCCGCCGTCGTCTTTGCCGTCACTTTGGTTTTCATGGTGGCGGTTCTGATAACCGGCGAGGAAATCAATGGAGCGAGACGCTGGCTTCGGCTGGGAGCTCTTTCGATCCAGCCTTCGGAGTTCATCAAGCCCGCCTTCGCCGTGGTCGCCGCCTGGATGTTCGCTAAACGGCGTCAGGACGAACATTTTCCCGGCGACGCCATCACCGCCGGGTTTTTCATTCTGGTGGCCTCTTGTCTGCTTTTGCAGCCGGACGTCGGCATGAGCATCCTCGTCGCCGCCGTCTGGGGCGCGCAGTTGCTCCTGGCCGGTCTGCCGCTGACCTTGGTTGCGGTGGTGGCCTTGCTGTTCTTGAGTGGCGCCGTCGCCGCCTATTTCACTTTCACTCACGTCCGGATTCGCGTCGACAGCTTTCTAGACCCTTCCGCGGGCGACAACTATCAGGTGATGCGGTCGCTGGATGCTTTCCGCAACGGCGGGCTTTTCGGCCGCGGCCCGGGCGAGGGGCGGATCAAGGAGATCCTGCCCGACGCTCACGCCGATTTCATTTTCGCCGTTACCGGAGAGGAGTTCGGCCTGATAGTTTGTCTTCTCCTCGTCGGGCTTTTCGCCTTCGTGGTGTTACGCGGGTTCTCCCGCGTGTTCAGGGACAACGATCTGTTCGTCCTCCTGGTCGTCGCCGGTTTGCTGGTCCAGTTTGGCTTGCAGGCCATCATCAACATGGCTTCATCCCTGCAGTTGATGCCGCCCAAGGGCATGACCCTGCCGTTCATTTCCTACGGTGGCTCCTCGACGCTGGCCTTGGCCTGGGGCCTGGGCATGGTGTTGGCGCTGACCCGCGAGAGGCCGGGACCGGGGAGGTTGGAATGACGTCCCGTTTGGTGATGTTGGTTGCCGGCGGCACCGGCGGCCATGTGTTTCCGGCCGAGGCTCTGGCCGCCGAACTGGCGGCACGCGGCGACCGCCTGGTCTTGGTAACCGACCAACGCGGCGGCGTCTACGGCGGGATATTAAAGGGAATCGAGACCCACCGCATTCGCGCCGGCGGCCTTGCCGGCAAGGGTCTGGGCGCAAGCCTGAACAGCGGCGTTCAGTTGGCCCACGGAACGTGGCAATCGCGGAGCCTGCTGAAAAGGCTCGCTCCCGGCGTCGTCGTCGGCTTCGGCGGCTATGCCTCGGTTCCGACCATGTTGGCCGCCGTTTTCGGCGGCTACCGAACCGCCATCCACGAACAGAACGCGGTGCTTGGCCGGGCCAACCGGCTGCTGGCGCCGTGGGTTGCCCGCATCGCCACGTCTTTCGAGAATTCCTCCGGCCTGCCGGCCCAAGCCAGCGGCAAGACCGTCCATACGGGCATGCCGGTCCGTCCGAGCATTGCCGCCATGCGCGAGCGGTCCTATCCGGCGCTGACGGGCGACGGGCCGATCAATCTCTTGATCCTGGGCGGCAGCCAGGGGGCGCGGATGACCAGCGAAGTGGTGCCCCATGCCGTCGGCCTGCTGGCCGGGGAGTGGCGAGAGCGCCTGCGGATCGTCCAGCAATGCCGCCCGGAAGACCTGGACCGGGCGAATGCCACGTACCGGCGCCTGGGTGTGAAAGCCGAACTCGCCGCTTTTTTCCGCGACGTACCCGAACGTTTAAGCCAAGCACATTTGCTCATCTGCCGCGCCGGCGCCTCCACCGTTGCCGAGGCCACCGCCGTCGGCCGGCCAGCTATCCTGGTGCCCTATCCGCACGCCATCGACAATCACCAAACCCGCAACGCCCATGCCGTGGACGAAGCCGGCGGCGGTTGGCTGATGCCCGAGGAGGCCTTTACGGCGGAGAGCCTGGCGGCACGGCTCGATGCCCTGTTCAGCCTGCCGGCAACTCTGCAAAAGGCCGCCGCCGCCGCCCGTGCCGGCGGCCGGCCCGACGCGGCGAGGCGACTCGCCGATATGGTCTTGGAGATGCTGCCAAATGGCCAAACCGGTGTATCGAGGCGGGCGGCATGAGAGCCCTCCCCCTTTCCATCGGCACCATCCATTTCGTCGGTATCGGCGGTATCGGCATGAGCGGCATCGCCGAGGTCCTGCATAATCTGGGATATTCGGTGCAGGGCAGCGACATCGGCGAAAACGCCAGTGTGAAACGCCTTCGCGATCTGGGCGTTGCGGTCGCTATCGGCCATGCCGAAAAAAATCTGGGCGAAGCCCAGGTTGTCGTCTTTTCCTCGGCCGTCAAATCCGCCAACCCGGAGGTGGAAGCCGCTCGCAAACGCTTGATCCCGGTGGTCCGCCGGGCCGAGATGCTAGGCGAGTTGATGCGCCTCAAATGGTCCATCGCCGTCGGCGGCACCCACGGCAAGACAACCGTTACCTCAATGATCGCGGCGCTTTTGGACCGGGCGGGAATGGACCCGACGGTCATCAACGGCGGCATCATCAACGCCTGGGGCTCCAACGCCCGTTTGGGAGAGGGCGAGTGGATGGTCGCCGAAGCCGATGAATCCGACGGCACCTTTGTCAAGCTTCCCTCGACCATCGCCGTGGTCACCAACATCGATCCCGAGCACCTTGACCACTATGGCTCGTTCGACGCCTTGCGGGAGGCTTTCGTCGCCTTCGTGGAAAATATTCCCTTTTACGGTTTCGCGGTCCTTTGCATAGACCACGTCGAGGTTCAGGCGATGGTCCCCCGGGTTTCCGACCGCAAGATCGTCACTTACGGTTTCAGCTCCCAGGCCGACGTCCGCGGCGTCAACCTCGAAACGCATGCCGACGGAGTCGGCTTCGACGTCGTCATCACCGACCGCAAATCGGAAAAAAGCCGGACCCTGGAAGGGCTTCGCCTGACGATGCTCGGCAATCATAATGCCCTGAACGCGCTCGCCGCCGTCGCCATTGCCAGTGAAATGGGAATCGCCGACGAAGTCCTTGGCGGGACGCTGGCCGAATTCGAGGGTGTCAAACGCCGCTTCACCATGACCGGCGATGTCGACGGCATTAGCGTCATCGACGACTATGGGCACCACCCGGTGGAGATCGCCGCCGTCTTGCGGACGGCGCGCCAAGCGGCGAAGGGACGGGTGATCGCCATCGTTCAGCCGCACAGGTATTCGCGCCTGAAAGACCTGTTCGAGGAATTTTGCTCCTGTTTCAACGACGCCGACGTGGTGCTGGTCGCCGAGATCTACGCGGCCGGCGAGGAATCCATCGCCGGCATCGATCGGGATGCCCTGGTCGCCGGCATGCGCGCCCGCGGCCACCGGATGGTCATGCCGCTCCGCGAACCGAAGGAACTGGCCGGGATCGTAAACGATCTGGCCCGGCGCGGCGACATGGTGGTCTGTCTGGGGGCCGGCGACATCACTCATTGGGCCAACGTCCTGCCCGAGGAGCTGGCCCGGTTGCGCCATCGCGCCAGGGAGGCCGGCCAATGACGGCGCCAGGATTTCCCACTTCCCGCCTGCTCGATCAATTGCCCGCCGTCAAAGGCGGCTATACCGGAAACGCACCCCTCGACAAGATGACGCGTTTCCGGGTTGGCGGCCCCGCCGAGGTCATGTTCCGGCCGGCCGACGAGGGGGATCTGATCCAATTCCTGGAGATCAAACCAGTCAACATTCCGGTCACCGTCATCGGAGCCGGCTCCAACCTCCTGGTTCGCGACGGCGGCGTTGCCGGCGTCGTTGTCCGCCTCGGCCGGGAATTCGCCGAGGTGCAAACACTTCCCGGCGGCGAGGTGCGGGCCGGCGCCGCCGCCCTCAATCCCAGTGTCGCCACGGCGGCCCGTGACGCCGGCATCGCCGGCATCGAGTTCCTGAGCAGCATTCCGGGAACCATTGGCGGATCTCTCAGGATGAACGCCGGCTCTTTCGGGGTGGAGATGAAGGATGTCGTCACCGCCGCCCGCGCCCTCGACGATGGCGGCGGGTTCCACGATCTGACGCCGGCCGATTTGGGCTTCGCCTACCGTAGTTGCGCCGTGCCGCAAAAGTGGATTTTCCTGTCCGTTCTTTTTCGCGGCCGTCCCGGCGAGATCGCCGACATCTCCCGGCGGTTAACGGAGATCCGAAACGCCCGGCGGATGAACCAGCCGCAAAGAGCGTCCACGGGGGGCAGCACCTTTACCAATCCGCCGGGCGGGAAAAAGGCCTGGCAGCTGATCGACGAGGCCGGGTGCCGGGGATTGCGCCGCGGCGACGCCGTGGTCTCGGAAAAACACTGCAATTTCCTCATCAACACCTACAACGCGACGGCGGCCGATCTCGAAGGTCTGGGCGAGGAAGTCAGGCAACGGGTCGCGGCGACATCCGGCGTCAACCTGGAATGGGAAATTCGCCGCATCGGCGTTGCCGCCGGGGAGGGAAAGCCATGAGCAAACACGTGGCCGTTCTCATGGGTGGCTGGTCGTCCGAGCGCGAGGTATCGCTGATCAGCGGCGCCGCCGTCTCCAACAGCTTGAAAACGTCCGGCTATCGGGTAACCACCATCGACGTCCAGCGCGACCTGGGCGTGCTCTTGACCCGGCTTTTCCCGCGGCCCGACGTTGTCTTCAACGCTCTGCACGGGCGTTTTGGAGAGGACGGATGCGTGCAGGGTCTCCTCGACATCCTTGACATCCCTTATACCCATTCCGGGTTGTTGGCTTCGGCCCTGGCCATGAACAAACCCATGGCCAAGCGCCTGTTCACCGCCGCCGGCATTCCCGTCCCCGAGGGCAAGGTGATCAGCGGTGGCGAAGCGATCGCCGCCGAAGTCATGGCGCCTCCTTACGTGATCAAACCCTTGAACGAGGGTTCCAGCGTCGGCGTTCACATCGTCCCCGAGGACGGCGGCGAACACTCCTTGACCGCTAACTGGCCATTCGGCGATCAGGTTTTGGTCGAACGCTATATCCCCGGCCGGGAGCTAACGGTGGCGGTGATGGGCGACCAGGCGCTGGCGGTGACCGAGATCACCACTAACGCCGGTTTCTACGATTACAGCGCCAAATATGACGAAGGCGCTTCCACCCATCTGATCCCGGCGCCGGTGCCGCCGGCGGTCTACGGCGAGGCGCTCAGGTTAGCCGTCCTGGCGCATCGGAGCCTGGGTTGCCGGGGCGTCTCAAGAGCCGATTTCCGTTACGACGGTGAAACTCTGTTCATTCTCGAACTTAACACCCAGCCCGGCATGACCCCGGCGTCCCTGGTCCCCGAACAGGCGGCCCATGCCGGCAAGTCATTCGACGAACTGGCCGCCTGGATGGTGGAGAACGCCGAATGCGATCCATGAGCAAAGAGGGGAACAAAACCACCGCCCAGCACGGCCGGCCTCGCCGTCGGGTCGTTCCCCTGTGGCGAAGCCGCCGCATGATCACCGCCCTGGTGGCGGCGATACTGGCCGTTGGCGCCGCCGGCGGATGGTGGTTGTGGGAAGACAACTGGATTGAGCGTAAGGCCGATCGGATACGCTGGAATCTCATCGCGTTGTCGAGCGACTTGGGACTTACGGTCCGGGAAATCCTCGTTGTCGGCAGGGCCGAGACGCCACGGGAGGAACTCCTGGCGGCGCTTCGCTTGGCCCGTGGCGCCCCGATCCTCGCCTTCGATCTCAAGGCCGCCAAGCGCCGCGTCGAGCAGTTGCCGTGGATTGGCTCGACCGCCATCGAGCGCATGTTGCCCGATACCATTTTCCTACGCGTGAGAGAACGCCGGCCCCTGGCTCTTTGGCAGAACCAGAGCAAATTCGCCCTCATCGATGAACAAGGCGCGGTAATCATTGATAAGGGCCTGGGGCGTTTTTCGGATTTGCCCTTGGTCGTTGGCGAGGACGCGCCCGCCCATGCCGCCGAGCTGCTGGAAACGCTCAAGACCCAACCCGAACTGATGGTCCTGGTGCAAACGGCGGTGCGGGTCGGCGGGCGGCGGTGGAATATCAAGCTCAAGGGCGGTATTGATGTCCGCCTGCCGGAAACCGATCCCGCCAAGGCTTGGTCCCGCCTCGCCGAATACGAACGCAAGCACCGAGTGTTCGAGCGAAACGTCCGGGTCCTTGATCTGAGGCTGCCCGACCGCCTTATCGTTCGCCAACCTTCGAAGTCCAAGAGGATAGAAACGTTCCCCGGCAAGGAAACCTGACAATAGGTAAGCAAGAAAGTTGAATGGAATGATAAACTCCACGGTGCAAAACAAGGGACGAGGCGGGCTGATCGCGGCCCTTGATCTGGGTTCGACCAAGCTCTGTTGCTTCATCGCCCGGCCTGTTCCGGAAAACGGCATGAAGATCGTCGGTATCGGTCATCAGGTGTCTCGGGGGATTCGTTCGGGCGTCATTGTCGATATGGATGCCGCCGAGGCCTCCATTCGAGCGACGGTCGAGGCCGCCGAAAAGATGGCCGGGGAAAACATTCGCCGAATCGTCGTCAATTTTTCCGGCGGCGACATGAAGTCCAGACTCATCGCCTACGAAATTTCCACCGCCGGACACCAAATCGACGACGCCGACATCAGGCGCATTCTCGATCCCGCCGCGATAGAGGATGGGCAGCCGGATAACCACGATTTCATCCACGTCATTCCGGTCGGCTACAGCCTCGACGGGGGCCGCGGGGTGCACGATCCGCGTGGCCTCTTCGGCGAACGTTTGGGGGTCTACCTGCACGCCATCAGCGCCGGCAAAGGCGCCGTCCGCAACCTGGAGAGCTGTATTTCACGCTGTCATTTGGTCGTTGTCGACAAAGTGGTCACGCCATACGCCTCGGCGCTGGCCTGCTTGGTCGAGGACGAGACCAGACTCGGCGTCACTTGCATCGACATGGGCGGCGGCACCACCTCCATCTCCGTGTTTTTTGACGGTGAACTGGTGCATGCCGGTTTCATTCCCGTCGGTGGCGTCCACGTCACCAACGACATCGCCAGGGGCTTGTCGACGCCGCTTGCCTACGCCGAGCGCATGAAGACCCTTTACGGCAGTGTCATCCCGTCGCCGTCGGACGACCGCGAAATCCTCAAAGTCCCTCTGATCGGCGAAGAGGAGCCGGCGGAAACCAGCCAGGTGCCGCGTTCGATGCTGGTCGGCATTGTACGCCCGCGGCTGGAGGAGACCTTCGAAATGGTTCGCGCCCACCTTGAGGCCGCCGGCTTCGACAAGGCCGCCGGCCGCCGGGTGGTGCTCACCGGCGGCGCCAGTCAGTTGCCCGGTACCCGCGAGCTGGCCACGACGATTTTGGACAAACAGGTGCGCATGGGCCGGCCCCGGCCCATCGAGGGACTCGCCGAATCCGTTGGTGGTCCCGCATTCGCCACCTGCGCCGGGCTCTTGAATCACGCCGTCAACAACAAGACAGACGCTCTCGCCGGTACCTACCACACCCCGGAGAAGACGAGCAGCCGTTTGGGCCGACTCGGCCATTGGTTTCGAGAACACTTTTAAGATGGGGGAAATGCAAAGATGAAAAATTTTCGACCACAGGCGCCGCCCATTTGCGTCCCCACCGTTCCATCACGGCCGCCGGCAAGCGATACCGGACCTTGGCGGCGGCGGATGCCACCTCAGCCGATGCAGATGAACAGGATTTGGATTTATGACTGGAGGACGACATGAGCATTAACATTAGCGTTCCGAGCAACAACGACACACCCGATCTGAAACCGCGAATCACCGTCGTCGGCGTCGGCGGCGCTGGCTGCAACGCGGTCAACAACATGATCGCCTCGGAGTTGGAAGGCGTCGATTTCGTGGTCGCCAACACCGATGCCCAGGCTCTGGCTAGTTCGCGCTCCGAACGCCGCATCCAAATGGGCATCTCGATCACCCATGGATTGGGCGCCGGCTCCCGTCCCGACATAGGCCGTGCCGCCGCCGAGGAGACATTGGATGAAATTCTCGAAGCCCTGAAAGGCTTCAACATGGTATTCATCACCGCCGGCATGGGCGGCGGCACCGGCACCGGCGCCGCCCCGGTGATCGCCAGGACGGCGCGCGAAGAGGGGATTCTCACGGTCGGCGTGGTGACCAAGCCGTTCGAGTTCGAGGGCGCCCACCGCATGCGCCTGGCCATCGCCGGCATCGAGGAGCTCGAGCAGTTCGTTGACGCCCTGATCATTATTCCCAATCAGAATCTGTTTCGCATCGCCAATGAGAAGACGACCTTCGCCGATGCTTTCAGCATGGCCGACGACGTCCTCTATTCGGGCGTCCGCGGGGTTACCGACCTGATGGTGATGCCGGGCCTGATCAATCTCGACTTCACCGACATCCGCTCGGTCATGAGCGAGATGGGCAAAGCGATGATGGGTACCGGCGAGGCCGAAGGCGAAAGACGGGCTCTTGACGCCGCCGAAGCGGCCATTTCCAACCCCCTTCTTGACGATGCTTCCATGCAAGGAGCAAAGGGATTGCTCATCAACATCACCGGCGGCTGCGATATGACTCTTTTCGAAGTCGACGAGGCGGCCACCCGAATCCGCGACGAAGTGGATGAGGAAGCCTGCATCATCTTCGGTTCAACTTTCGACAAAAGCATGGAAGGCAAGCTCCGCGTCTCGGTGGTGGCCACGGGAATCGAGTCCAAAATCAGCACCCTCCCCGCCCCCACCATGATCAATCTGGCCGACCAGGGCGGTTCACCGGAAGACATGGCCCGAATCGAAGGGAACACGGGCCGGGCGGGGAAGGCGCATCCCGTCCCGACAGCCGCCGGGGATGCCATCGCCCCCGTATTGGAAAACCCGGAACCTGTTGATACCGAACAGGATGCCGCCACCACCGCCGAGGAGGCCGGCGGGGAGAAACTGCCCGCCAAGGAAATCCCCGAAGGCAAGGATAGGGGAGAATCCGCAACCA
>DUZD01000021.1 GCA_013349695.1 Rhodospirillaceae bacterium | reverse complement strand
GCGCAGGCTGTCGCGGTTCATCTTGAACCATTGCATGCCGATCAGGGTCATGGCGTTTTGGAATTTTCCCGATTCCAACCATTGCCAGGCTTCCGCCACCGGCACCGAGAGAACGCGAATGTTCTCGTGTTCCTCGCTCAAGCCATGGATGCCGCCGGCGTTCGAGGCATCGACCCGTCCGCAGAACACGAAAACGGATTCGGAAGAACCGCCGGGGCTGGAAAGATAATGGCAGACGGGGATGAGTTCGCGGATTTCGCAGCCGGCTTCCTCGACCGCCTCGCGCCGGGCCACGTCCTCGGGCGTTTCTCCCTCCTCGATGATTCCGGCGACGAATTCCACCAACCAGGGAGAGAAGCCGGAATCGAACCAAGGAGACGACAAGGCGGCGAGGGCGCCGGGGCGGAATTGTTCGACCAACACCAGCTTGTCGAGGCCGGGATCGTAAAGGATGGCGGTGACGGCATGTTGCCGCTCGAAAATCTCTCGCGACATCTCGCCGCTCCAACCGCCTTCGAACAGGCGGTGTTTCAGGCGGTAGCGGTCGACACGAAAAAAGCCCTGGTAGAGCCTGGTCTTCTCGATGATTTCGACGTCGTCCGGGGTCATGGAACCTCTCGCGTTTATTGAGTTTTGGATGGCCTTGGGATCAGTGGTGAAGCGCCGGGCTCTTTATCGCCGGCGCCGGCCGGACGGTTCGCTTGATTTCCTTGTCGAGCGAGGCCCTGGCAACGCCCAAGTCGTGTTTACTCTGCATGTTGAACCAAAGGTCGGGCCCGGTCCCGAAATAACGTCCGAGCCGAAGCGCGGTTTCGGGCGTCACGGCGCGGCGGCATTTCATGATGGCGGTGATGCGATTGGCGGGAACGCCGATTTCCAGGGCTAGCCTGTTGGCGCTCAATTGGCGCGCCTCCAACTCCCGCTTGAGAAGCTTTCCGGGGTGTGCGGGGATACGCATGGCATTTATCCTTTGTGGTAGTCGGTGATTTCAATGTCGAGCCAGCCGCCATTCCTGGCGGGAATAAAACAAATCCGCCAAGGATCATTCACGCTCATGGCCCACTGGCCTTTGCGGGTTCCTTTCAACTTGTGAAGGCCGATGCTGGCGAGCGGATTGATTTCTTGCAGGTGGGAAACGGCATCGAGCATATCCATATGGTCGGCGGCCAGTTTTCCATCCAGCCCCTTGAATCCTCTTGGGTTGCCGGTTTCGTGAACTTTTCGGGTCTTGGCATTTTTGTAGCCTTTTATCATATTCACAGTATATTACTTAGTATGTAATATATTAAGCATAAAATAAAATTTTTCCAGACGGCATGGATAGCGGCGAACGAACCACAAAAAAATGGCTGCCGGCGACACCGTTCACGCTGATCGCCCATTTTCCGTAAACGGAGATTGAATGGCGAAGTTCACCCCGCCCGAGCGCTTGGCCCATCCGGATTAGCCGAACCGCTCCAGGCCCAGGCCGCGGAGATCGATCTCGGGTTGGCGGCCACCGATAAGGTCGGCGACGGCGCGCCCCGAACCGCAAGCCATCGTCCAGCCCAATGTGCCGTGACCGGTATTGAGAATAAGGTTGGCGTAAGGGGTCTTGCCGATCACCGGCACGCCGTCCGGCGTCGCCGGGCGCAGGCCGGCCCAGAACTCGGCCTCCCCGGCGTCGCCGCAGCCCGGAAACAACTCCAGCGCCATCTTCAGGATGGGACGGCAGCGCGCCTCCGGCACGGAGGTGTCGTAGCCGGCGAACTCCACCGTTCCGGCGACCCGCAGGTTTTGCCCCAAACGGCTGAAGACCAGTTTGCGTTCATCATCGGTGAGGCTTACCTCCGGCGCCTTGCCGGGGTCTTTCACCGGCATGGTGACCGAATAGCCCTTGGCCGGGTAGACGGGGAGCGCCAGGCCCAAGGGCTTGGCCAGAAGGGGGCTGTAGCTGCCCAGCGCCAGCACGTAGAGATCGGCGGCAAGGACGCCGCCGTCGGTGTCGACGCCGGTGACGCGCCGGCCGTCGGCGAGGAGGCGGCGGATGGTGACGCCGTGACGGAACTCGACGCCCTGGCCCTTGCAGATGCCGGCCAGGCGGACAGTGAACTTGTAGGCGTCGCCGCTTTCGTCGTCGGGGCTGTAGGTGCCGCCGGCCAGCTTGTCCCTGGATGCGCTCAAGGCCGGCTCGACGGCGACGCAGCCGTCGGCGTCGAGAAGGCGGCGGACGGAGCCCAGGCGGGTCATCAATTCGGCTTGCCGCGGGGCCTTGCCGAATTCCCTGGCGTCGCGGTAGATATGAAGAATTCCCCGCCTCGACTGGTCGTACTCGATGCCGGTTTCCTGGCGCAGCTCGATCAAGGATTGGCGGCTGTACAGGGCGAGCCTGAGCGCCCGTTCGGTGTTGACGCGAACCCGTCCGGCCGTGCAATTGCCTAAAAACCGCAAGGACCATGCCCACAGGGCGGGATCGGCGCGCAGCCGGAAAAGCAACGGCGCGTCGGCGCGTCCCAACCATTTCAGCATCCTCAGCGGCGCCGATGGCTCCGCCCAAGGGGTGGCGTGGTTGACCGAGATCTGCCCGCCGTTGGCGAAGCTGGTCTCGAGGCCGGCGCCCGGCCGGCGGTCGAGGACCGTCACTTGCTGTCCGGCGCGGGCGAGATAATAGGCGGTGGCGACGCCGATTACGCCGGCACCCATCACCAGAACCCTCATCCGAAACTTCCTCGCACCGATTTGTCCGCCGTGGGCATGGCGGGCGCATGTATAGACCGCCGCGAAGTCTTCGCCTAGTGGCCTCGAAATATTCCCCAGGATGAAGAAATTCCCGCCGTATTTTTATTCCACTGTTGACATAGATCAATGCGGGGAAGGGGCGGAGCGGCTATAATATTCAATTCCGCAAGCCGCATCGTGCGCGCTTGCACAATGGGGGCTCTCCTGAACACGATATTTTTCAAGCTAATCCCGTGTTTTCCGTTTTGCTGAATGGGTCTAGGAGGTTGAATTGAAACATGTGCTTTTTGTCCTGAAATTATTGTCTGTCGCGGCTTTGCTGGCGGCCGCCGGCACTCTCGGTTTGGCGCCCTTCGAGGCCAGTGCCGATGAGGCCCGCCCCCAAGCTCCCATCGGTTTCCCAACCAATATCTGGGCGATCAGCCGAGGCGGCCAGCTCTACGACAAATGGTGGGAGGTGATCGAGGCGGAGGAACCCAAGACGACCCATCCCGCCTATCCCGCCAAGGGCGAGAAAAAGGGCTCCGCCACTTGGCGCTGCAAGGAATGCCACGGCTGGGACTACAAGGGCTTCGACGGCGCCTACGGCAAGGGATCGCATTTCACCGGCATCAAGGGAGTGCGCGGGGTGGCCGGCATCGACCCCGGAAGGATTCGCGAGATCATTACCGACAAGACCCATGGCTATACGGAAAAAATGATGCCGCGTAGCGCCATGGAGAAGCTGGCCCTGTTCCTCAGCCTGGGCCAGATCGACATGGACCGCTTTATCGACCGCGCCACCAAGAAGGCGGGCGGCGACATAGGGCGCGGAGCGCAGTTCTACCAGACCATCTGCGCCAATTGTCACGGTTATGACGGCAAGGAACTGAATTTCAAGGAAGAACCGAAAAAAGAATTTGTCGGCACCGTCGCACGGGATAATCCGTGGGAAGGCTTGCACAAGATCCGTTTCGGCCAGCCCGGGGTTGGCATGGTGTCGTTGATCGTGCTCGATGTTCAACAGCAGGTGGACATCCTTGCCTATTCCCAGACGCTGCCGGCTAAGTAAAACGCGGGGAATCGGGAACAGTCCACGGCGTAGCTCCCGATCCTGTTGGGAGCCCCTTGGCGGCCGGCGAAACCTGCTATGATGGTTTCGTGGCATCGCGGAATTCTTGTTTGCCCATGAACGACTGCGTCTTGCTCTCGGTGGAGGAAACATACCAGGCCGACGCCCGCGCCACGGCCGGCGGCGTCCCCGGCGTGGAGTTGATGGAGGCGGCGGGACGCGCCGTTGCCAACGGCATCCGCCAACGCTGGGACAAGCAGCCGGTGGCCGTCCTTTGCGGCCCCGGCAGCAACGGTGGCGACGGCTTCGTGGTGGCGCGGTTGTTGCGGGAAGCCGGCTGGCCGGTGCGCCTGGCGTTGTTGGGTTCGCCTGAAAAACTCACCGGCGACGCCGCCGTCAACGCCAAGCGTTGGCAAGGGACGGTGGCGGAACTCAAGGCGGATGTTCTCGATGGCCGCCGGTTGGCCGTCGACGCCCTGTTCGGCGCCGGCCTGACGCGTCCCTTGGAAGGCGCCGCCAAAACCGTCATCGACGCCGTCAACGCCCGGAAAATGGACTGCGTCGCCATCGACATTCCCAGCGGCGTCGACGGGGATACGGGCGAGGTCTTGGGAACGGCGCCGCGGGCAACGCTCACCATCACCTTTTTCCGCGCCAAGCCGGGTCACTTTTTGCTGCCGGGGCGGATCCTTTGCGGCGATGTCAACATCGCCGACATCGGCATCCCCGAATCCGTTCTCGAAGGCATCGCCCCGAAAACCTTCGTCAACGATCCCTCTTGGTGGCGGCGCCGCTATCCCCGGCCCAAGGCCGAAGGCAACAAATACAGCCGCGGTCACTTGGTGGTCATGGGCGGGGCCGAAATGACCGGCGCGGCGCGTTTGGCGGCTGGCGCGGCAAGACGGGCCGGGGCCGGGCTTGTGACCATTG
The DNA here is from genome assembly GCA_013349695.1 of Rhodospirillaceae bacterium. Taxonomy (GTDB): domain Bacteria; phylum Pseudomonadota; class Alphaproteobacteria; order Rhodospirillales; family 2-02-FULL-58-16. The sequence continues at coordinate 13,807 of DUZD01000021.1, read as the reverse complement.
CCGCCCCTTCCGAAGCCTTTGCGATTTACGCGGCCGGCGATCCCGGCACCCTGGTCAAGCCGATCGCCGATGACGCCGGGTTCGAGGACTTTTTGTCCGATCCACGCCGCAACGCCGTCCTGGCGGGTCCCGGCGCCGGAACCGGCGAGCAGACCCGCCGCCGCGTCTTGGCCGCCCTGCAAGCGGAAAAAACTTGCCTGCTCGACGCCGACGCGCTCACCGTCTTTCAAGACGCGCCGCGACACCTGTTCGACGCCATCCACTCGCCCTGCCTGCTGACGCCCCACGAAGGGGAATTCCGGCGCCTGTTCGCCGGCGGCGGCGGCAAACTGGCGCGCGCGCGCGCCGCCGCCAGGCAAAGCGGCGCGGTGATCCTGCTGAAAGGGGCCGACACGGTCATCGCCGCCGCCGACGAACGCGCCGTGATCGACGCCACCGCTCCGCCCGATTTGGCGACGGCGGGAACGGGCGACGTGCTGGCCGGAATCGCCGCCGGCCTGATGGCCCAGGGGATGAATGTTTTCGACGCCGCCTGCGCCGCCGTCTGGCTGCACGGAAAGGCGGCGGCGGCCGTCGGTCCCGGCCTGATCGCGGAAGACCTGCCGAAGGCCTTGCCTCGGATCATCGCCGAACTGTTAAATCCGTGACGGAGCGATCCATCCCTCCGCCGGAGTTTGGATCGAGAAATGAAAATGACCGACGGCGGTAAGCCCGGTTTCCTGGACGGAACCTGGCGCAACCTTCGCATCGCCCGGCGCGAATAGTCTTTCAAAAGGGGGGCGATGAATCGTATATGATGACGCAAACGCGAATCAGCGCCGTTGTTGGCGGACGAGCGAAGCGATTGACAAGGACGGCTAATGGTTTTTAGATTCGCGCCCCGTCCGGCGTTTCGGCAAAAGTGGCGGGCGTGGTGGAATTGGTAGACACGCCAGGTTTAGGTCCTGGTGGCGGAAACGCCTTGGGGGTTCAAGTCCCTCCGCCCGCACCAGGGCGCCTGTCCGCCATTGAAACCACGGGCCGTCACGGCCGCCAAAACAGCCGGCCTTGGAAACATGACAGATTGAACAATACATGCAAGTCACGGAAACAAAATCCGAAGGTTTGAAACGGCAGTTCAAGATCGCCGTCGCGGCCAGTGAAATCGAAACGCACATCACCAATCGCTTGAAGGAACTGGCGCGAACCGTCGAGGTGCCCGGCTTTCGGCTTGGCAAGGCGCCGATCTCCGTTCTGGATAAAAAATACGGCACTACGGTCAGGGGCGAGGTCTTGCAGAAGACGATCGACGAGACCTCGTCCAAGGTCATATCCGAACGGGATTTGCAGCCGGCCATCCCGCCAAGGATCGAGATCATCTTATTCGAAGACGGCGCCGATCTGGAATACAACATGGCCGTTGAACTGATGCCGGTGGTCGATCCCGGCGATCTCAGCAAAATCAAACTGCGGCGCATGACGGCTGTTGTCGACCAGACCTGGATCGACCATACCCTTGAACGCCTGGCCGAAACCCACAAAATCTCCGAGAAGGTCACCACCAAACGCCGTGCCAAAAACGGCGACATTGTGGTCATTGATTTCACCGGCAAGATCGACGGCAAGGAATTTACCGGCGGCAAGGCCGAGAATTTTGTCCTCGAACTCGGTTCAGACAGCTTCATTTCCGGTTTCGAGGACCAGCTGGTGGGCGCCAAGGTGGGGGATCACGTGGTTGTGAAGGTTACCCCCTCCGCCGAACACGAGGCTTCCGTATTGACCGGCAATGAGGCCATGTTCAACGTCACCATAAAGGAACTGCAACAGTCGAAACCGGCCCCCATCGACGATGAACTGGCCAGGAAAATGGGCAAGCAAAACCTGCGGGAGCTGAAACAAGGCCTTCAAGAGGAGCTGGACAAACGCTTCCAGGAGGTCTCGCGTCAACGGCTTAAACGGACCTTGCTGGATACCCTCGCCGATGGCTATGACTTTGAAATTCCCGAGGGCTTGACCGAACGGGAGCTTGCCTCCATCTGGAAGCAATACGAAGATGTCCGCAAAAAAAACCCCGAAGACGAGGAAGTTAAGGATAAAAGTGAAGACGAACTGAACAACGAGTTCCGATCCATCGCCGAGCGCCGCGTCCGGCTCGGGTTTTTGCTGGCCGAGGTGAGCCGCCGCAACAACCTTCAAGTCAGCGAGCAAGAGGTCAAAAAGGCCATAATGATGGAAGCAAGGAACCAACCGGGGCGGGAGCGTGAAATCATCGAGCTCTACAAGACCAAACCCGAAGCTCTTGAGAAGATCAGGGCGCCGTTGCTCGAAAACAAGGTTGTGGATTTCATTCTAGAAAACGCCTCGATCGACGAAAAAAAGGTTTCGATCGAGGAACTCATGTCGGAACCGAAAAATTCCCACGCGCCGGCGGTTAAAACCAAAGCCAAACCCAAAGCCGACCAAGGGAAGAGGAAAAAACCGGCGGCCAAAAAAGCGGCTTCCAAGCCGACGGCGGCCGGGAAAGAATGACGCCGATTCGGTGAAACTCCGGCAATAGGGCCGGAAAGCCCAAGGAATCGGCGGGAAAGGGAGAAGCTCGGATAATGAGGGACGCGGCCAAGACCATCACCAACAGCCTTGTCCCCATGGTCGTTGAGACGACCAATAGGGGAGAGCGTGCCTTCGATATCTACTCGCGCCTGTTGAAGGAACGGATTATCTTTCTCACCGGCGGCGTAAGCGATGAACTGGCAAGTCTGGTCTGTGCCCAGTTCCTTTTTTTGGAATCGGACAACCCCAACAAGGATATCTCCTTCTATATCAACTCACCGGGCGGCATCGTCACCTCGGGTCTCGCCATTTACGATACCATGCGCTACATCCGGCCCGACGTTTCGACCGTCTGTATCGGCCAGGCGGCGTCCATGGGGTCGTTCTTGCTGGCCGCCGGCGCCAAGGGCAAGCGTTACGCCCTGCCCAATTCCCGGATCATGATTCACCAGCCCTCCGGCGGCATCTCCGGACAGGCCACCGACATCGAAATCCAGGCAAAGGAGATTCTGGCGCTCAAGGACCGGCTCAACAAGATCTATGTCGAACACACCGGCCAATCCTTGGAGGAGATCGAATCCGCCGTCGAGCGCGACCTCTTCATGACCCCGGACGAAGCCAAGAAGTTCGGCCTTATCGATGAGGTTGTCGCCAAGCGCACGCCTCCGGACGGCAACGGGGAAGGGGAAGACGATGACGACGGGGGCGGGCGTAAAGAAAATCAAAAGGATTGACCGGCTAATCCATATCGGAAGCTTGATGATTAAAAATATGATGGAACTAATCTCCTGGGCGCATATATGCTATGATCGCGAGTCAAACCTTGGCCAAAATGAATTCCATCCATTGCGACTCGGTACACATAGAGGATTGAAGGTTTTACGCCACCCGCGCCAACGGCTAACATGAGAAAGGCCAACCCGGCCCTTCAAACGGTGAATCCATGAGCAAGTCCGCCGGCAGCGATCCGAAAAACACACTTTACTGTTCCTTCTGCGGCAAAAGCCAGCACGAGGTGCGCAAATTGATCGCCGGTCCGACCGTGTTCATTTGCGACGAATGCGTCGAATTGTGCATGGACATCATCTGCGAGGAGCACAAGAGCAGCCTTGTCAAATCCGGTGACGGCGTTCCCACCCCGTCCGAGATCTGCCAGGTCCTCGATGACTACGTGATCGGGCAGAACCATGCCAAGCGGGTGTTGTCGGTGGCCGTGCATAATCACTACAAACGCTTGAACCACAGCGCCAAAAACGATGACGTGGAATTGGCCAAATCCAACATTCTGCTTATCGGTCCGACGGGATGCGGAAAAACCTTGATGGCGCAAACTCTGGCGCGGATTCTGGACGTTCCCTTCACCATGGCCGACGCCACCACTTTGACCGAGGCCGGCTATGTCGGCGAGGATGTCGAGAACATTATTCTCAAGCTGCTGCAGGCCGCCGACTACAACGTCGAACGGACCCAGCGGGGCATCGTCTACATCGACGAAGTAGACAAGATTTCCCGCAAATCCGACAATCCGTCGATCACCCGCGACGTGTCGGGCGAAGGCGTCCAACAGGCGCTGTTGAAAATCATGGAGGGCACGGTGGCCAGCGTGCCGCCCCAAGGCGGCCGCAAACATCCGCAGCAGGAGTTTCTGCAGGTCGACACCACCAACATCCTGTTCATTTGCGGCGGCGCCTTTTCCGGTCTCGACAAGATCATCTCGGCGCGGGGCAAGGGGACGACCATCGGATTCGGCGCCGATGTGCGCGCTCCCGACGAACGCCATACGGGTGAAATCCTCCGCGAAGTCGAACCCGAGGACTTGCTCAAGTTTGGCTTGATCCCCGAATTCGTCGGCCGGCTGCCGGTCCTTGCCACTTTGGACGACCTGGACGAAGGGACGCTGGTGGAAATTCTGACCAAGCCGAAGAATGCTCTCGTCAAGCAGTATCAGCGGTTATTCGAGATGGAAACCGTCAATCTCTCCTTTGCCGAGAGCGCCCTCGAAGCCATTGCCAAAAGAGCCGTCGACAGAAAGACCGGCGCCCGCGGCCTGCGCTCGATCTTGGAAAGCATCCTTTTGGATACCATGTATGAACTTCCCGGCTTGGAAAATGTCGAGGAAGTGGTCATCAATCGCGAGGTCGCCGAGGATAACGCCAAGCCACTATACATCTACTCCAAACGTCGCCAGGAAGTGGAAAGCAGCGCGTAAAAGCAGCGCGCAATCGATATGTCCCTTCGAATCGAAGCAAAAGTTCGTGGGGGCCGTATTCAGTTGGCGAATGCGATACCTAGTCCGGATGTCGATCCTGATTTCCGGAATCTGAAATAAATAACATCAAAGGGTTGCCATGTCAGAAAACGACACGTTGATTCTCACGGCTCGCGGCGATTTGTATCCCGTCTTGCCTTTACGGGACATCGTTGTTTTTCCGCATATGATCGTACCTTTGTTTGTCGGCCGCGAAAAATCGGTACATGCCCTGGAAGATGTCATGAAGGATGACAAGCAGATCTTGCTTGTCGCCCAAAAAAATGCCGCCCAGGACGACCCGACAACGGACGATATCTATTCCGTTGGCACCGTTTCCACCGTCTTGCAGCTTCTCAAGCTGCCCGACGGGACGGTCAAGGTTTTGGTCGAAGGTGGACAGCGCGCCCGAATCATCCGCTATGCCGATAACGAATCGTTTTTCCAGGCCGAGGCGGTGTTGACCGGCGAAAACGAGAGCGATGCCCAGGAATTGGAGGCGCTTTCCCGTACGGTGGTGTCGCAGTTCGAGCAGTATATCAAGCTCAACAAAAAGATCCCCCCGGAGGCCTTGGTTTCCATCAACCAGATCGAGGATTCGAGCAAGCTCGCCGACACCGTGGCCGCCCACTTGGCGCTGAAAATATCGGAAAAGCAAGTCTTGCTGGAAATGGAAACGGTCGCCGAGCGCCTCGAGAAGGTTTTCGCGTTCATGGAATCCGAAATCGGCGTCTTGCAGGTGGAGAAGAAGATTCGCCACCGGGTCAAGCGGCAGATGGAAAAGACCCAGAGAGAGTACTATCTGAACGAACAGTTGAAAGCGATTCAGAAAGAGCTGGGTGAAACCGAGGACGGCCGCGATGAAGTGGCGGAACTCGAAGAAAAGATCAAGAAGACCAAGCTCTCCAAGGAAGCCCGCGAAAAAGCGGTTTCCGAGCTGAAAAAACTCCGCAACATGAGCCCCATGTCCGCCGAGGCCACGGTGGTCAGAAACTACCTCGACTGGATGTTGAGTATTCCGTGGAAAAAGCCGACAAGAATCAAGAAGGATATCCGGCTGGCCCAGCAAATCCTCGACGCCGATCACTACAGCCTGAAAAAAGTCAAAGAGAGGATCCTCGAATATCTTGCCGTGCAGCACCGCACCAACAAGATCAGGGGGCCAATCCTGTGCCTGGTCGGGCCGCCGGGCGTCGGCAAGACATCATTGGGGAAATCCATCGCCCGGGCGACGGGACGCAAATTCGTGCGCATGTCTTTAGGCGGGGTGCGCGACGAATCCGAAATCCGCGGCCACCGGCGCACTTACATCGGCTCCATGCCCGGCAAGATTATCCAGAGCATGAAGAAAGCCAAGGCCTCCAATCCGCTGTTTCTCCTCGACGAAGTGGACAAAATGGGCCAGGACTGGCGCGGCGATCCCGCTTCCGCCTTGTTAGAGGTCCTCGACCCTGAACAGAACCACAACTTCAACGATCACTACCTGGAAGTGGATTACGATCTGTCGGACGTTTTGTTCATCACCACCGCCAATACCATGAACATTCCCCCGCCCTTGCTGGACCGCATGGAGATCATCCGCATCTCCGGCTACACCGAGGACGAGAAAGTGGAGATCGCCAAGCGCCACTTGCTCATCAAGCAGATCAAGGGGCACGGCTTGAAAAAAGGCGAGTGGTCCATTTCCGACGCCGCCATCAGGGACATCATCCGCTTTTACACGCGCGAAGCGGGCGTCCGCAATTTGGAGCGCGAAATCGCCAACCTGACCCGCAAGGCGATCAAGGAAATCCTGATGGGGATTCGGTCGGCGATCGCCATTACCCGGCGCAATCTCGGAAAATACTCAGGAGTCCGCCGCTACCGTTTCGGCGAGATCGAATTGGAAGACCTGGTGGGCGTCACCACGGGGCTTGCCTGGACCGAAGTTGGCGGCGAGCTGCTGTCCATCGAGGCGGTGATGGTGCCCGGCAAGGGCAGGATGATAATTACCGGCAAGTTGGGCGAGGTCATGCAGGAGTCGATTCAGGCGGCTAAGTCCTATGTCCAGTCGCGGGCCGTCGAGTTCGGCATTGCCCCGACGCTCTTTACCCGAAAGGATATCCACGTCCATGTGCCGGAAGGAGCAACGCCCAAGGACGGCCCCTCGGCGGGGATCGCCATGGTGACGTCCATTGTTTCCGTACTCACCGGAATCGCCGTCCGCAAGGATGTCGCCATGACCGGCGAAATCACCCTTCGCGGACGGGTGTTTCCGATCGGCGGCCTCAAGGAAAAACTGCTGGCGGCTTTGCGAGGCGGGATTACAACGGTGTTGATACCCAAGGAAAACGAAAAGGATCTGGCCGAGATTCCCGACAACGTCAAACGGGGATTGACGCTGATCTCGATCGCCACCGTCGACGAAGTGCTGGAAAACGCCATGACTACGAAGCTCACTCCCATCGAATGGGACGAGAAAGCCGAATTGGAAGCCAGCCGGGTGGCCAACACCACCCCGGATGACGAGGATGTCGGCGGCCTCACCACCCATTGATGCCCCCCTTGGCATGTGACGCCATAGGGCAATCCGTCTTTGTCGACTCCACTTCGGGCGGCGTTGAAAGCCGCTGGAAACCAGGAAATCCGGCTGTTCAAAGGCGTCAAGCCGATGATCAAAATCGCCACCTGGAATGTCAACTCCATCAAGGCGCGGCTGCCGGTTGTGCTCGACTGGCTTGCCGACACCGCCCCCGACGTGGCGCTGCTACAGGAAACCAAGTGCCTGGGCGAGGCCTTCCCGGAGATGGAAATCGGCGATCTTGGCTACAATGCCGCCGTCGCCGGGCAGAAGACCTATAACGGCGTCGCCGTGCTGTCCAAACGTCCCATCGAGGTGGAGCGGACCTCCCTGCCGGGGGACGAAACCGACACCCAGGCCCGCTACCTCGAGGCGGTGACGGGAAACGTCCGCGTCGCCTCCCTTTATCTTCCCAACGGCAACCCGGCGCCGGGTGAAAAATTCGCCTACAAGCTGGCCTGGATGGAGCGCCTCTACGCCCATGCCCGGACCTTGCTCGCCGGCGAGGACGCCTTCGTGCTCGGTGGCGATTACAACGTCATCCCGGCGGCGGATGACGTCTACGATCCCGAAGGGTGGCAAGACGACGCCTTGTTTCGTCCCGAATCCCGCGCCGCCCTGCGCAAAATCATGCATCTCGGACTGACCGACGCCTTCCGGGCGTTGAACCCGGAGGGCGGGCATTACAGCTGGTGGGATTACCGCGGCGGCGCCTGGTCCCGGGACCAGGGCGCGCGCATCGACCATCTCTTGCTTTCGCCCCAGGCCACCGACCGCCTCGAAGCCTGCCAAATCGACCGCCGCTGGCGGGGCCGGGAGAAAACCTCGGATCACACGCCGGCGTGGTGCGGGCTGAGGGATTGACCCCGCCGCTTAGGCGGAGCCTCCTGCCTCCAAAAGTAACATCGGCAAAAGTCCAGGCACGCCGGTGCGAAAAGGTGTCGGACTATCCTCCCAGTGTCATTCCGGACGGCGCGGAGCGCCGAGTCGGAATCCAGTAGCCTTTTGATAATTCTGGATTCCCGCTTTCTCGGAAATAGCGCGATAGGAAGGTGAGGAATTGGCGGGTCCGCCATCTGGCATGAGTTCGTCCGGTGTTTTGCCGATGTTACATAAATTGGGGGCAGGTCACTGGGAAAGATCGGTTTAAGCCTCTCGCAGCGTGACCACAACGGGAAAGTGGTCACTGTAGCCCGTTGGATCGTAGGTAGACGCCTTGGAAGGACGGCCAAATCGGCGCGGCGTGTTGTACTGGCCCGCGGCCATACCCGGCAAACGGATGACCTCGACCGTGTCTCTCAAAACGCGGATGGAGGCACTCTGCCGTAACATGCCCTTTGTGACCAGCAACTGGTCGAGCATGTTTGGTTGGTTGCCGTACACGTACGATGAAATGCCCTGCCCCATCAGTGGCCACATGAGGTTGTAGAGGTACGGGTTACGGCCGTTGAGAACTCGACGTGTGGTACGGGCGGAAAGCGCAAAGTCCGTGAGCGATACGTCGAATGGCTCATCGTTGAAGTCGCCCATGACGAGCACAGTGGGCTCTCCCCCCACAATGTCGGTGATTCGTTCGATCCAATAGCTGAGAGTTTCGCCTGCAATGACTCGGTACTCTGACGCCCCCAGACGGGATGGCCAGTGATTTCCGATGAGAATAAGACGGTTACCCCGCGCAGTATCGAAGTTCACCTGGAAGATGTCCCGTGTGGCACTACGCTTAAGGACTTCGTAACTGAACCACGGGTTGTTTGCATCCGGCGTGTAGAGATTGGCATCGTAGATGAATGCGATGTCGATACCCCTGCCATCGGACATGTCATGGTGGACGACCGAGTAGTTGCGGCCCGGCTGCGCAATGGCCTGTGTTAGAAGCCCCATGACATTGGCGTTTTCGATCTCGCAGACACCCAGAATATCTGGACCGCTACTATTGTTCATCTGCATGATGATGCTGGCGAGTTGCGCGATTTTCGCGTCCCGCACCCCTGCGGTCCAGTCATGTAATTCAGTCCGTAATTTGTCGCGCAGGTATTGCGGACGGGCGGCGGTGGCGTGATCGAAGAGATTTTCGACGTTCCACCACGCGATGTAATGGTCCGGCATCGGTTCCTCCTTGTTGAAGCGGCTCAGTCTCCAGCCTAGGCGCATTTTGTCACAAAGGCTTATCCCGATGGTTCAGTTGTGCCCAGATGTGGTGACATGTGCTCGCGATGATTCCCGACGCAACGGTATGATTCTACTGGTATTCAACGGCCCTTCACACGAAGGCCAGCCCTGCGGCGACCTCCAGATATTGAGGGAACCTGAAGCAAGGGGATAAGCCTTTTTGTCACATATACCGGGATTACACATTGCGAAGGTCAGTTAACCACGCTGCGGGAGAAATTGGTGAAGATCGGCGCGAAGGTGGTCAGCCATGGCCGCTATGTCACCTTCCAACTGGCCGAGGTGGCGGTGCCAAGGGAACTGTTTCGGAAAATCCTGAGCCTGATTGATGATCTGCGACGAAGACCCGCTCCGGCGTAGGTCGAGGAAATCCACGGCAGGGTATAAAACGATGGGGCCGAGAACGAAAGTCTCGTCGCGGGCATCAATGCAGGCCTCAACCAAGTTGAGCAAGCTGACAAGCGCCTGATGGTTGCTATCGACGAACGGGATGCCAACGGCAAGGTCTTTTGTCAACTCAAAAAGAGGTATTTTTTTCATTTATAATGATATAGTACAGATCATTTCGGGAGTCCAAACCATTAATCAAGTTCAAATATCAATATATTTTTTTAGAGAATTTAAAAGCAATATTACTTTACTAATAGTAAATGTAAATTTATGATTGATTACCAAATTTCTTATTTTATCGGTGAGTTTTCCGCGCCGTCATCCCGCCATTACCGTTCGGCTTGATGGACATCCCTGACGGCGCCTATCGATGCGCTGGTGGTCAAGGCGGCGTAGGCCAGCAAGGAGGCCGAGACCTGGCGGTCGCGCTTGGCCGGCCGCCAGGCTTTCGCTCCCCTGGCCTCCATTGCCCGGCGGCGTTCGGCGAGGACGCCGTCGTCGAGGGCGACGTTGATCGAACGGCTCGGAATATCGATGTCGATGATATCCCCCTCCTCGATCAGGCCGATGGCGCCGCCGGCGGCGGCTTCCGGCGAGACGTGGCCGATGGACAGGCCCGACGTGCCGCCCGAGAACCGGCCGTCGGTGACAAGGGCGCAGTCCTTGCCTAGATCGACGGACTTGAGATAACTCGTCGGATAGAGCATTTCCTGCATGCCGGGGCCGCCGCGAGGGCCTTCGTAACGGATGATGACGACGTCGCCTTTCTTGACCTCGCCGCCGAGGATCTTGGCATTGGCCTCTTCCTGGCTTTCGGTGACGACGGCCGGGCCGGAAAACGTCAGATTTCCGGCATCGACCCCGGCGGTTTTGACGATGCAGCCGTCGACGGCGAGGTTGCCGTATAGAACGGCGAGGCCGCCGTCGGCGGAATAGGCGTGCCCGATGTCGCGCACGCAGCCCGTCCGGCGGTCGAGGTCGAGGGAATTGTAAAGGTTCGACTGGCTGAATGCTTGCAGGCTCGGCACGCCGCCCGGAGCCGCCATGTAAAAACGTTTCACCGCCTCGTCGCCGGTGCGGGAAACATCAAAGGCGTCGATGGCCTCGCCCATGGTCGGTGTATGCACCGTCGGCACGCCGCGGTTGATGAGGCCGCCTTTCTCCAACTGGCCGATGATCGCCATGACGCCGCCGGCCCGATGCACGTCTTCCAGGTGATAATCCGGCGACGACGGAGCCACCTTGCACAGATTGGGAACCCGGCGCGACAACCGGTCTATGTCCTTCATGGTGAAATCGACGCCCGCCTCCCAGGCCATGGCGAGCAGGTGCAGAACCGTGTTGGTGGATCCGCCCATGGCGATATCGACGCTCATCGCGTTCTCGAAAGCCGCGAAATTGGCGACGGCGCGTGGCAGGACCGCGCCATCCTCGTTTTCGTAGTGGCGTTTGCATAACTCCACGATCAGGTGGCCGGCCCTTACGAACAGCTCCTTGCGGGCGGCATGGGTGGCCAAGAGACTGCCGTTACCGGGCAGGGCCAGGCCGATGGCCTCGGCCAGGCAGTTCATGGAATTGGCCGTGAACATGCCCGAGCAGGACCCGCAGGTGGGACAGGACGAGCGCTCGTAGGCCAAGGCGAGTTCGTCGGAAGTTCGCGGATTGGCGGCCTCGATCATGGCGTCGATCAGATCGACCGTCTTTTCCTCGCCGCCGAGGCGGACCTTGCCGGCCTCCATCGGACCGCCGGAAACCATCACCGTCGGGATATTGAGACGCAAGGCCGCCATCAGCATGCCCGGCGTGATCTTGTCGCAGTTGGAGATACAGACCATGGCGTCGGCGCAATGGGCGTTGAGCATGTATTCCACCGAATCGGCGATGATTTCCCGGCTCGGCAGCGAATAGAGCATGCCGCCGTGGCCCATGGCGATGCCGTCGTCGATGGCGATGGTATTGAACTCCTTGGCGACGCCGCCCGCCGCCTCGATCTGGCCAGCCACCAACGAACCCAGATCCCGCAAATGCACGTGACCCGGCACGAACTGGGTGAAGGAGTTGACAACGGCGATGATCGGCTTGCCGAAGTCGTCGTCGGTCATGCCGGTGGCGCGCCACAGGCTGCGCGCGCCGGCCATGTTGCGGCCGTGCGTTGATGTCCTTGAACGGTATTCGGGCATTCCGGCCGTCCTTTCTTCTTGTTGCCCGCCGCCGCTGGGCCGGCGGGGATTACGGTCCATTTCAGGGGTTTGAGGTTAACCGGCTTTACGGTCTGAAAGAGATCAAAAACCGATCTCGGCGCCGAAATTCTTTTTCACCGCCTTTTCAAACTCTTTTTTCAGCTGCTCCTCCAGTTGCTTTTCCTCGATTTTGAGTTCCCTTTCCATCTGTCTGATCCGCCGCGTCAGGTTTTCCACCCGGCGCAGGCCCTTGGCGCGCTTGCGGGCCGTGTGCGCTTTCACAGCCTTGCGGATGCGCCATTCCCCGACGATGGCGAAGAGCCAAAAGCCGGCGATGCCGCAGATGATGGCGGTGACCAGATAGCTGGCCTTGTCGAAGGCCAGGAGGGCTCCCCAGAAACCGATGGTGACCAGGGCCGAAGCGATGCTGAACAGCAGTCTCTTGGTCACGACATCGTCGTCTTGATTGCTGTTTTCGGCGGCGAGGAGGGCGTTGGCGATTTCCGTCCGCGCCATGTCTTGCCACTGGCGAAGCGAAAAACCCTCGCTGCCGGTGCGGCCTTCGCGGATGAACTGCTCCAACCGTTTGACCACGAAGTCCGCCCGTTGCTCCGCCGGCGGATTGCCGCGCGCGTCCACCGGCGGCGGCGGTTCGTCTTGCAGCAAGGGGTTTTTTCTCGGCATCAAAGGGTTCATGCGCCCAACAATCCCCTCGCCGGTCCCGCCCGAGGCATCCTTGGGCGGCCGAGATGGCTTTCAGAGGCCCGGCATCCTAAAGCCAGCAAATCCCCGCCACGGCCAACCGGCGGTACGGCCATGAGGGGACTAGAAATTGTCCCACATTCCGCCCGGAAATGTAAACAAGGCATTGGCATTTTATAATTTTATTTTGTTTTTCAATAACTTAAAGACTGTTATTCGAGCACTTTCCAGACCGCGCCGGGGAACAGAAGCGTGGCGTGTTATGAATATTATCCTTGAACCATTCGGACCAACTCCGGCCATGGGAATTGCCCTGTTTGAATGGGTGGGAAGCATTGGAACGGCGGAAAGGATTGTGGTAGTTTTTGCCAGCTTGTCTTGTTCTTCACTATCGGAAAAGCGGCGGCAAGAAGAGCGCCTTCGAATTGTGGCGAAAATCGCTCTTGGCGGGATGCGGACATGGCGGCAAGCGCCAACAAAGACAATCAGCCTGCAATCAAAACCGCGGCCGACGCCGGCGCCATCGATGTCAACAAGGTCGATGCCCAGGTCAACGCCTCTTTGGCAAGGAAGGTCCGTATCCTCGTCGAGCGCCACCCGCAAGCGGCATTGACGATCATCCGGCATTGGATGCACGAGACCTCCTATACATAAGGTTCATCCGGGAATTCCGGGAAAAGCGTCCGTCCTTTATTAAGCGATCGCCGGGGTGTACTAGGGGGGCTAACAAAAGACCGCCCCCGGGGAGGGGGTGGTGAGTGTGGCAAGCTTGCGGCCAGGGACACCCCAGGGGAGGGGAAGGATAAAGGGCTCCCGGTCCGCTACTAGCCCCCTAGCATGGCACGGACGGCGGCAATGGTCTGTGACGGACCTCACAACAGAAATTCGATGACAGCATACTAATTTCCGCCTTTCCGCTTGATTGCAAATGGCAAGGCATTTTGGCCCATGCCAAATGGTTGGCACTTTGGCCCATGCCAAATGGTTGGCACTTTGGCCCATGCCAAATGGTTGGCACTTTGGCCCATG
>DUZD01000020.1 GCA_013349695.1 Rhodospirillaceae bacterium | reverse complement strand
TCAACAGCCGGAGAAAAGTTCTCGCAAATTCAGGGGGGTCAAATTTCGACGCTGTTTACCCCCACAAGGGGGTCAAAATTGCACGCTGTTTCACACCCGTGTCGGCCAGGACTTGGCCGTCGACGGGGACGAACTCCCAGGTATAGCGGTCCGCGAACAGAACGAGTTTGAGCAGGCCCCAGGTAAAGGCGCCGGTTCTGCGGCTGTGCTTTCTAGTATTTTCGATCGGGCGCGGCGTGGTGCCGCCGGTGCCGACCACGAACGAGCGGATGCCGCGTTGCGGATCCAAGCGGCCGTCGGCGTCGAGCGTTGCAAAGCGTTCGTAATTGTGATCGTGACCGGTCAGCACGATGCTGGCGCCGGCTTCATGGAGCCGGCGGAACATCACCGCCATTTTCGGATTGTCGCCATGCAGGCCAGAGCTGAAAACCGGGTGGTGCCAAAAGGCGAGGATGCAGCGGGCCGTGGCCGCCGCCAGGTGGCGCCGCAACCAACGGTCCTGGGCCGAGCCTTCGTTGGCACCGATGCTGCTGTTGAGCGCGATGATATGCCAAGCGCCCAGGTCGAAGCCGTAATAACCCCTTCCCGGCTTGCCCGCCCGCGATCCCCAATAGGCGTAATAAGGAACGGCATCCTGGCTGAAATATTCGTGATTGCCCGGCGCCGGCCATGTCCTCGCCTTGTGACGACCCCAGGTGGGGCCGTAACAGTCGCGGAATTGTTCGGCGGTTCCTTGCGGGTAGGCGAGGTCTCCCAAGGCGACGACCGCGCCGGGGAGGCGGTCGAGGAGTTTGGACGTTGCCGCCGCCCCGGCAACGCCGCATTTGGCGATGTCGCCGGCGGCGAGCAGGGTGACTGGCGGAGTCTCCGCCAATGCCGGCGCCGCCCAAGCGAACCAAACCGCCATGATGAGGCGGCCAAGCGGTTTCGCGGCTCTATCGGGCATTTCCAGGCCTAGAGCGTTTCTCAACATGGATATGCTCTCGTCCTCAACAGATTTTTTGCAAATCCAGTTCCAGGATGCCCTCGGCGCCCTCGGCGCTGAGCTTGGGAATCAGGCTGCGCACCCGGTCGCGATCGACGACCGTTTCCAGCGCCAGCCAGTCCTTGTCGGCGAGGTGGTTGACGGTCGGGGCGTGTAGGCTGGGAAGCACTTTTACCACCTGGTCCAAGGCCTTGGACGGTACGTTCATCTTCAACAGCACCTTGTGACGGGCGGCCAGGGCGCTGGTCAAAAGCAGGGCGATCTCTTCGATCTTGGTTTTTTTCCAGGTGTCGTCCAAGGCTGCCTTGTTGGCGACGAGAACGGTGTGCGTGTGCAATAGGTCGCAAACGATGCGCAGGCCGTGGGCGCGGATGGTGCTGCCGGTCTCGGTGATCTCGACGGCGGCGTCGGCCATCCCCTCGACCACTTTCGCTTCCGTGGCGCCCCAGGAAAACTCGACCTCGGCCTCGACGCCCCGCTCGGCGAGATAGCGCCGGGTGTAGTCCACCAGCTCGGTGGCGACCCTTTTGCCCCGCAAGTCCTCCACCGACTGGATCGGCGAATCCCGGTCGACCACCAGCACCCACCGGCAGGGCTGGTCGGAAGCCTTGGAGTAAACCAGGTCGCGGACCGTCACCACGTCGGCCCTGGTCTCGAGCAGCCAGTCGATGCCGGTCAGCCCGGCATCGAGGGTGCCGCCGGCGATGTAAGGCCCCATTTCCTGGGAGCGGACCAGGGCGCAGGATATGTCCTCGTCGTCGATGGAAGGAAAGTAATTGCGCGAGCCCGAGGTGATGGTCCAGCCGGCCCGGGCGAACAATTCGATGGTGGCGGCCTCAAGGCTGCCCTTGGGGATTCCCAGTTTAAGTTTCGACATGGCTTTACAGGCTTTTCCGGAAACCGGTCTTCGGGACACTAACTTATTTGAATCACCCTAGGGGAGGTAGTCCCATAGCAAACAGCGCGGCGCCGAGGCAAGTCCCGCCGGCGGCGTCACCCGAGGAGAGAAAGCCTCCACCGGCGCCGCCGGTCTATACTTTCCGCCGCCAGTTGGCCCAGTTCACTTCGGTCTTTCCGAGCATCAGGTCGTCGGCCATCTGGCGCAGCCGCTTGACCAAGAGAATAACGATTCCTTTCATCGCCGGGTCCATCTCGTCGACCCGGCGGCGGAACTCCCGCCGCGAGATGGCCAGCACCTCGGTCCTTTCCACCGCCACCGCCGTGGCCATGTGGGGATGATCGTCGAACAGGGCCATCTCGCCGATGATATCGCCCTTGACCCGTGTCGCCAGAATCAGCGGATAGTCGCCATGGATGCCCTTGCGGATTTCCACCGCGCCCTCACGGATCAGGTAGGCGGCTTCGCCTTGTTCTCCTTCCTCGAAAAGAACGTTCCTGGCCTCGAAGGTCAAATGTTTGAAATCGAGATCGTCTTCCACGCCGACGCCCCCCCCTTATGTGCGAGATCTACCCGGCCAGAGCCGCGACCTTTCCACTCGCCAACATGTTTTCCATCTCGCCAGAGGTCATCTGCGAGGATTTCAGCGTTTCCAGAAGATAAATCTCCGTCACCGCAATGTTGTCCAATTCCCGATGTACGGATTGGCGGGTGAAGCGGACCAGTTCCGGGTCGATAGCAGGCGCGGTAATCAGGTTGGTGATCAATTCGCGGCGGATCAGGGGCGGATAGCCGATGATCTCGGCCACCAAGTAGCCCTTCGCCTTGAGCGGAACGAGAGGGCTGCTGAAAATGCGGTCCAGGCAAAAGCTGTAAATGCCGAAGTCGAGCCGGCCGGCGACGTCGTGGGTGAACTCGACAAACTCTTCCCTGAAAGATTGGGCCGAAATCTTTTTTTCCGTCAATTGCTTGACGATGTCGAGAAAGCTCCGGTAACGGATCCGGGCGGGGCTGATCTTGCCGCCCAGCTCGGCTTCGATGGCCTTGATCCGAGCGGCGCGAAAACCGGTTTCCAAAAGGGTCTTGGCCGAATCGCGCACCTCGTCGCTCAACGCCTGTTGTTCGATGAGGCTGAAAAGCTCCTCGTAACGATCCATGCGGCTCGGCTCTCTGCCGCTCGCCGCCAGGCCCAAGGGAAGCAAGGCCGCTTGCGCGACCAGGGAGTCTTTCGAGAAGATCGAAGCGGTGGCGGCGGCCACCTTATTTACTTGTTGGCCCCGGCTGAAATCGTCGGTTATGACGAAACGGCTTTCATCGAAAAGGGTGAGATAGCGACCGAGCTTGGAGCAAGCGAGGAAATGGTCGGCAAGATCGGGAATACGGGATTCCGGTGATGGGGTTGTGTGCATGGTGTTCAGCCTGCCCTATCGGTCCCAAAACGGAGGATCGCCAGCATAACCTAATCTTGCGCCGCCACCAAATGATCAAGGCGTAAACGGTGGCGGTTGTCGGTCAGCCGGCGCATGGCGGCGAAAACGGCGACGATCACGCCGATGCCATTGGCGCCGGCGATCAGAAACATGATCAGAATCTGATATTTCACTGCCTCGAGCGGTTCGATCCCGGCCAGGATCTGTCCCGTCATCATGCCCGGCAGGAAGACCAGTCCCATCGCCGACATGGAGTTGACGATCTGCATCAGTCCGGTCCGGCAAGCGTCGCGGAGCAAGGGGCGGAAGGCCTCGGCGCGGTGGTGGCCGAGGGCTAGCCTGGCCTCGACGGCAACACGCTCGCGCCCCACAGCCGTCAACAGGCGATCAAGGCCGAGGCTGACCCCGTTCATGGTGTTGCCCAGGATCATGCCTAAGATCGGCAGGGCGTAGCGCGGATCGAACCACGGCTCGGGGCGGATCTGGGTGGTCAGCACCAGCCCGGTGACGATGGTCCCGGCCAACATCATGGAAGCGGTGCCAAGGCCGTAAGTCCAAAGGCCGGCTAACTTGCGCCTTTGCCGCGCCACCACCTCGCGGCCGGCGAAGAGCAGCATCAACAGGGCCGCCGCCGCCGTCCACCAAGGCGAAACCATGGCGAACAGCTCCTTCAAGACCCAGCTGATCAGGGTCAATTGCACGACCATGCGCAGGGCGGCGACGCCGAGCGGCTTTTCCAGTCCGAGGCGCAGGCTTATCGACAGCAGGCCGCTAATCAAAAGCAACAGCGAAGCGAGAACCAAATCGACGTAGCCCAGGAAAATGAAGTTCACGCTTGCTGCTCCCGCAGCCGGCCGCTTTTCATATGCAGCCGCCGCCCCGCCAGGCGTTTTATTTGCTCGCCGTCATGGGTGACGATGAGGATCGCCGCGCCGTCCTCGCAGCGCTTCTTGATCTCCGTTTCCACCGCCTTGGCGGTGTCGGCGTCCAGCGCCGAGGTCGGTTCGTCCAGCAACAGGACTGGCGGCGATTGGACGAGCAGGCGGACCAAGGCCAGACGCTGCCGTTCACCGGTGGACAAATGGTCGACCCGCCAATTGAGGGCTTGCGGACCCAGCCCGAGGGCGGGCAGCAGCCGGCGCGCCGCCTCGACGTCGGCGAAATGGGCGGCGACCGTATCCTCCCACCAGCCCGATTCGGCGGCGAAATAGGAAACCCGGCGCCGCCACTCCGGCGCCGGCGTCTCCTCGCGCGCCGCGCCCTTGAGCATCACCTGGCCGTCGTTGGGGTCGAGGTCGGCGATGGCGCGCAACAGCAAGGTCTTGCCGGCCCCCGACTGGCCGGTCAGCGCCACGCACTCGCCTTTGGAGAGGTCGAGGTCGATGGGGCCGAGGCCGGGACGGGTCAGGCCGCGAACTTTCAACATGGCGCAACCGCCTCCAGTTGTTCGGATAGGCTCTGAGTGACGGCGACCTCCCAACCCTTATCATCACCGGCAAGGGGGGGAAAGAGGTGTCGGCGGGAAATCTTTCCGTCCCGCCCGTGGCCCGGCCGGCGCGCCGCCACTATACTCGCCGCCATGACCTCCGCCGCCCGCGCCGAGACCGACCTCCCGCCGCCCGCCGCCGGCGCCCTTATCGCCGGCGTCCGCGACGCCCTTTGGCTGAGCGCCGGCGGCGAGGCCGAAACCCTGGCCTCCGAGGAAGCGGCGCGCCGCGCCGGCGGCGTCCCGCCGCTGGTCTGCCACGCGGCGGCGGCGGCGGCAAGATTGGGATGCAAGCCGTTTCGCGCTTTCGACCTGTTGGAGCTGTTCGCTTTCGTCCGCCCGGCCTGGTTCTGCCTGCCGACGCCGCGTGGCTTGGCCGAGGTTTTGGGCCTGCCCCTTCCCGGCTCCCGGGAAAAGGAGGCCGAGACTCTGTTTGCCGCCGCCCGGTCCCTGCTTTCCGAACTGGCCGCCGCCGGCGAAGACGCCCAGCCTGTCGCCTTGGCCATGGCCCGAGGCGGCTGGCCCTGGGGAGAGGCGGTGCTGGCGGCGCTGAAATCGGAGGCAACGGCTCCATCCCGCAACCCGGCCGACGGCTTGAAGGTTTGGAACCGGCTGCCGGAATGGGAGGAGCGGGCGCCGGAGCCGCCGTCCGGCGAGCATTCCGTGGACGCCGATGAAGCGGTGGCAAGGCTCAAGCAACTGCTCGGCGACAAAGCCGAAGAGCGGCCCCAGCAGGCCGACTACACATCGCGGATCGTCGCCGCCTTTCGGCCCCGCGACCGCGACGGCGAGCCGCGAATGGTTCTCGCCGAAGCCGGCACCGGCGTCGGCAAGACCCTGGGTTACATCGCGCCGGCCAGCTTGTGGGCGGAAAAGAACAAAGGACCGGTGTGGATCAGTACCTTCACCCGCAATCTCCAGCGCCAGTTGGACGGGGAGCTGGACCGGCTCTACCCCGATGCGGCGGAGAAGGCGGCGAAAGTGGTCGTCCGCAAAGGCCGCGAGAACTATCTCTGCCTGCTCAATTTCGAAGAGGCGCTGGCCCGGCTGACGGTCTCGGGCGAGGACGCGGCGGCTCTGGGGCTTATGGCGCGTTGGGCGCTGGTGAGCCGCGACGGCGACATGCTCGGCGGCGATTTCCCGGCTTGGCTGGCCGTTCTCCTGGGCCGCGCTCCGACAACGGCTCTAACGGACACCCGCGGCGAGTGCATCTATTCTGCCTGCCCCCATTACAACAAATGCTTCATCGAAGCCACCATCCGGCGGGCGCGGCGCGCCGAAATCGTCGTCGCCAACCACGCATTGGTCATGGTCCAGGCGGCCTTCGGCGGCGACGAAGCTTATCTGCCCAGCCGCTATGTCTTCGACGAGGGACACCATCTCTTCGACACCGCCGACGGCGTCTTCTCGGCGCATCTGAGCGGAATGGAGACGGCGGATCTCAGGCGCTGGCTTGTCGGCGCCGAAAAAGGCAGCCGGACCCGCTCGCCGGGGCTTGAAAAGCGCATTGAAGGCCTGGTGGCGGGTAGCGGAGCGGCGGCCTTGCACGAGGTCTTGCTGGCGGCGCGCGCCCTGCCGGGCGCCGGCTGGCGCCAACGCCTTGCCGAGGACAGGCCAACGGGACCGGCGGAGACTTTCCTCGCCCGTGTCCGCCAACAGGTCTACGCCCGCAAGCATGGAGGCGAAAGCCCTTACAGCCTGGAAACCGGCTCGCGGCCAGCCGTTCCCGGCCTGCTTGCGGCGGCGGCGGAACTGGCGGCGGCGCTGGCCCGGCTGGACAAGCCCCTGGCCGCCCTCATCGAGGCCCTCGCCGATCTCCTTGATGCCGAGGCCGGCGACCTGGACAGCGCCGCCCGTTCGCGCATCGAAGCCAGCTGCCGCGGTCTGGAAAGGCGGGGTCTCCAACAGCCGCGGGCTTGGCGTGCCATGCTCGAGTCCCTGGAAGGGCCGACGCCGAGCGAGTTCGTCGACTGGTTCGGCGTCGAGCGCGCCGACGGGCGCGACATCGACGTCGGCTTTTACCGCCACTGGATCGATCCTGCTCGTCCCTTCGCCGAGATCGTCGTCCAACCGGCACACGGGTTGCTGGTGACTTCGGCGACTCTCCGCGACAACTCCGGCGACAAGGATTCCGATTGGGGCGGCGCCGAGATGCGCACCGGCGCGCGCCATCTCGCCGCTTCGCCGGTCAAGGCCATGGTGCCCTCGCCTTTCGACTACGCCGGCCTGACCCGGATCATCGTGGTGACCGACGTCGAGCGGGACAATGTCTGCCAGGTCGCGGCCGCTTACCGGGAACTGTTCCTGGCGGCGGGTGGCGGGGCATTGGGGCTGTTCACCGCCATTGTCCGCCTGCGGCGGGTCTACGGCCACATCGCCGGCCCCCTCGAGGCGGCGGGATTGTCCCTGCTGGCCCAACATGTGGACGGTCTCGACACCGGGACGCTGATCGATATTTTCCGCGCCGAGGAGGACGCTTGTCTTTTGGGCACCGACGCCGTCCGCGACGGCATCGACGTGCCGGGCCGCAGTTTGCGGCTGATCGTTTTCGAGAGAGTGCCTTGGCCGCGCCCGGATATTCTGCATCGCTCGCGAAGGCAGGCCTTCGGCGGCCGCGGTTACGACGACATGCTGACCCGCCTCAGGCTCAAGCAGGCTTATGGGCGGCTGGTGCGGCGCGCCGACGACCGCGGGGTTTTCGTTTTGCTCGATCGGGGCCTGCCCTCGCGGCTGGCTGGCGCTTTTCCCGAGGATGTGGCGGTCCGCCGTCTTGGCCTTGCCGAAGCGGTGGTCGAGACAAGGGGATTCCTGGCCGCCGGCGGATGATCCGCTGGCCGTGCCGCTGCTTTCACCTGAACGCCAAAAAAAAGGCCGCATCCATCGGATGCGGCCCTGGCAAGTGATTTGGCTTGTCTCGGCCGACGATCTAGAAACCGCCCATGCCGCCCATGTCGCCCATGCCGCCTCCCGGCATCATGGGCGGAGTATCTTTCCTCTCCGGCTTCTCGGCGACCATGGCCTCGGTGGTGACCAGCAAGCCGGCGATGGAAGCGGCATCTTGAAGCGCCGTGCGGACCACCTTGGTGGGATCGAGCACGCCGGCGGCGACCATGTCGGTGTATTTGCCGGTCTGGGCGTTGAAGCCGAAAGTCAATTTTTTGTTTTCCAAAAGCTTGCCGGCGACGACGGCGCCGTCTTCGCCGGCGTTCTCGGCGATCTGCCGGGTCGGGATCTGAAGGGAGCGGCGGATGATATCGACGCCGACCCTTTGGTCGTCGTTGTTGAATTTGACCTTTTCGAGCGCCCTGGCGGCGTAAAGCAGGGCCACGCCGCCGCCGGCGACGACGCCTTCCTCGACCGCCGCGCGGGTGGCGTGAAGGGCATCGTCGACACGGTCCTTCTTTTCCTTGACTTCGGTTTCGGTGGCGCCGCCGACGCGAAGAACGGCGACCCCGCCGGCCAGCTTGGCCAGCCGTTCCTGCAATTTCTCGCGGTCATAGTCGGAACTGGTTTCCTCGATCTGCGCCCGGATCTGGTTGCAGCGGGCCTGAATGACGGACTTCTTGCCGGCCCCCTCGATGATCGTCGTTTCCTCCTTGGTGATATGTACCTTTTTGGCGGTTCCCAGCATATCGAGGGTGACGTTTTCGAGTTTGATACCCAAATCCTCGCTGATGACTTGGCCGGAGGTCAGAATGGCGATGTCTTCGAGCATGGCTTTGCGGCGGTCGCCGAAACCTGGCGCTTTCACCGCCGCCACCTTGAGGCCGCCGCGCAATTTGTTGACCACCAGGGTGGCCAGGGCATCGCCTTCGATATCCTCGGCGATGACCAGAAGCGGACGCCCCGACTGCACCACCGTCTCGAGCACGGGAAGCAGAGGCTGCAGGCCGGTCAGCTTTTTCTCGTGGACGAGGACGAAGGGTTCCTCCATTTCACAAGACATCTTTTCGGCGTTGGTGATGAAATAGGGCGAAGTATAACCGCGGTCGAACTGCATGCCTTCGACCACGTCGAGTTCGGTATCCAGGCCTTTCGCCTCTTCGACCGTGATCACGCCTTCATTGCCGACTTTCTCCATGGCTTGGGCGATGAAATCGCCGATTTCGCTTTCGCCGTTGGCCGAGATGGTGCCAACCTGGGCGATCTCGGCGCTGGTCGAGACCTTTTTGGAGCGTTTGCGCAACTCCTCGACTACCGCCGCGACCGCAAGGTCGATGCCGCGTTTCAGATCCATGGGGTTCATGCCGGCGGCCACCGCCTTGGAGCCCTCGCGGACGATGGACTGGGCTAGAATGGTCGCCGTGGTGGTGCCGTCTCCGGCCTCGTCGGAGGTCTTGGTCGCGACTTCGCGTAGCATCTGCGCGCCCATGTTCTCGAACTTGTCCGAGAGCTCGATTTCCTTGGCCACGGTCACCCCGTCCTTGGAAATGCGCGGAGCACCGAAAGCCTTGTCGAGAACCACGTTACGCCCTTTAGGGCCCAATGTCACCTTCACCGCATCGGCCAGAATGTCGACGCCGGCAAGCAATCGCGTGCGCGCTTCGGCACCGAATTTAACCTCTTTTGCTGCCATTTTCCTTAATCCTTATCCCTTGGGCCAAGCCTATCTCTTTTTTTTCTTGCCGCCATCTTCGATGACGCCGAGAAGATCCGATTCCTTCATGATCAACAGCTCCTCACCGTCGACCTTGACTTCCGTGCCTGACCATTTGCCGAACAAAATCCGGTCGCCGGATTTGACTTCGAGCGGCACGATGGAGCCGTCGTCACGGCGGCTGCCGCTTCCGGCGGCGACGATTTCGCCTTCCATGGGCTTTTCCTGCGCGGTGTCGGGGATGATGACTCCGCCCGCCGATTTTTGCTCTTGTTCGATGCGCCTGACCAGCACACGATCATGCAGCGGCCTGAATTTCATCTTGCATCCTCCATCAATAGGCTGAAAAATATAGAAAGAAAGGAGTTTGTTAGCACTCCGACGAAGCAAGTGCCAAGGATTTAGTCGTCCGATCGTCTCCTGTCAAGCGGTCATTGAAAGGGGCTTTCGAGGGCCGGAAAAATGGCGTGGATATGCTTTGTGGCCGGCCTGTGATATGGTGCGTTCAATAATCCCGAAAAGGTGAGGTCGGCGGGCATGGAACAGTCGGAATCCCCTGAACAGGCGAAGGAATTCGCGCGATCGGCCCTGTCTTTGATGATTGCCAAGAAAATTGCCGCAAATCCCAATAATTTCACCGTCTGGTTTCATTATTTCTCGAACAAATATCCCGATCTGCGCCGGACTCTGGATATCCTGCTCAGCAATGACCAGGAGTTCACGGCATCCCGCAATGCCGAGATTTTCGAGAAGTTCTTCACCTTCGACGGGGAAAGAACCGCCATCGACGGGGAAAGAACCGCCTTCGACGGGGAAAAAGCCGCCATTTCCGAAGCCGCCGGCAATATTGAAATGGAGCTGGTGGAGGTTCTCAAATATTTGGGCTTGGCCGGTGATGGCGCCGCCGAGTATGGAAAAGTGCTGGAAGCTTTCTCCGGCGAGATTGCCGAGCAGAAGGGCGAGGGCGAACTTAAGTCATTGGTCACCAGCATTCTCTCCTCGACCCGGGACATGGAGGCACGCAACAAAAAACTTGAAGTCAAGCTCAACGCTTCGTCGACGGAGGTCCGCCAACTCAGGGATGACCTGGAAGGTATGCGCGTTGAGGCGATGACCGATGCCTTGACCGGCATTGCCAGCCGCAAACTGTTCGACCTCGAACTCAAGCGGGCGGCCATGGAGGCCATGGAACAGGGCGAGGAACTCTGCCTGCTCATGCTGGATATCGACCGTTTCAAAAAATTCAACGATCGATACGGCCACCTGGTCGGCGATCAAGTCCTCAAACTGCTTGGCGCGACGCTCACCCAGTGCGTCAAGGGACAGGACACGGCGGTCCGCTACGGTGGCGAGGAATTCTGCGTCATCCTGCCGGGCACGGGACCCAAGGATGCCGTGAAATTGGCCGAGAAGATTCGCCAACGGGTGAGTGGCAAGAAGGTGATCAGCCGCAAAACCGGCGAGGATTTAGGCAAAATTACCATTTCCATCGGTGTCGGGGCGTTTGATTTCGGGGAGCCCCTGAGCCAGTTTATTGCCCGCTCCGACGGCGCTCTTTATACGGCCAAGCGCACCGGGCGCGACCGGGTCGTCTCTCAAGACGAGGTCCAGGACAAGGAATTGGCGTTCGGCTCTTAGAGCGCATCGGGATTGAATGAAATCATTTAATCCCGATGCGCTCTAATTGTGGCGAGAGCCGCGATCCGCCGCGACGGCGGGCGGGGCCTTGGCGCCCGCCTCGACATGACATGCTATCGGAACATCCTTAAACGGCCCGCGTCATGACCCGTTCGCGCAACATACTGAGCCGCTTTATGCCGCGGTTGCGGAAAATCGTCGGCAACGAGCAATTGATCCTGTCGATCCTGGCCCTTGCCGTCGGCGCCGCCGGCGGCGGCGCGGTGATTCTGTTCCGCCAAGGGATCGCCCAAGTGCAAAACCTTTTTTACGGTTCCACTGGCGAAGGCCTTTTCGTTTACGCCCAGACCCTGCCTTGGTGGCGGATTTTGCTGGCTCCGACGCTCGGCGGATTGTTGATCGGGCTGCTGATTTATTACTTTTTACCTGACCGGCGGCCGCAAGGCGTCGCCGATGTTATCGAAGCCGGCGCCCTTCGCGGCGGGCGCATGTCGGCGACGACGGGTCTCAAGGCGGCGGTGATCAACGCCGTTTCCATCGGTGTCGGGGCTTCCGTCGGCCGCGAGGGACCGGCGGTGCATTTAGGCGCCTCTCTCGGCGGCTGGCTGGCCAAAAAGCTGCGTTTGAGGCGCGCCCATTCGCGCACTCTCCTCGGCTGCGGAGTCGCTTGCGCCGTGGCGGCGTCGTTCAATGCCCCCATCGCCGGCGCCCTTTTCGCCAGCGAGGTGGTGGTCGGTCACTACGCATTGAGCGCTTTCGCCCCCATCGTCATCGCCAGCGTCACCGGAACGGCGATTTCCAACGTCTATTTCGGCGATTTCCCGGCCTTCATGGTTGCCGAGCATTCGATCGCCTCGTTCTGGGAGTTTCCCGCCTTCGCCGGACTGGGCCTGCTCGCCGGCCTCCTCGCCATGGCTTTCATGCGGGGGACCGTGCTGGCGGAGAATGTCGCCGGCAAGATACCGTTGCCGCCGTGGATCAGGCCGGCGGCGGGAGGAGCGATGGTGGGAATCCTGGCGCTGATGGTACCGCAAGTGCTGGGGGTTGGATACGGCGCCACCGACGCGGCGCTCCAGGTTTCTTTTTCACTGGCCCTGTTGATCGCCGTCGGCGTCGCCAAGATCGTCGCCACCGCCATCAGCTTGGGTTTTGGTTTCGGCGGCGGCGTGTTCAGCCCGTCGCTGGTCATCGGCGCCATGCTGGGCGGCGCTTATGGCATCGTCGTCGCCGGCCTGTCTCCGGAACTGTCGTCGGGCCCCGGCGCCTACACCATCGTCGGCATGGGGGCGATGGCGGCGGCGGTGCTCGGCGCGCCGATCTCGACGACGTTGATTGTCTTCGAAATGACCGGCGATTACGACATCACCATGGCGGTGATGGTGGCCGTTGTTTTCGCCTCGCTCGTCACCCGCGATTTCCACGGCGGCTCCTTCTTCGCCTGGCAACTGGAGCGGCGTGGATTGGATCTCAAGGGCGGCTTCGAATCGACGTTGCTGAGGACGCTCGGCGTGCGTCAGGTGATGTCGCTGGTCAGTGAACTGGTGACCCGCGACGTCGGCCTCGGGGACTTGCGGGAGATGCTGCAACAATCCAAGCGTGGCGAACTTTTCGTGATCCGCGACAATGGCGAGCTGTTCGGCACCATCACCCTCGCCGATTTGAGCGAGGTGGCTTTCGACCCGACCGTCGACGACCTGATCAAAGCCGGCGACGTCGCCCGCCCGCGCCCGCCCGTGCTGTCCGCCGCCGACGATCTCGAAGCGGCGTTGAAGCTCATGCGCGATACCGGCGAAAGTTACATCGCCGTGGTCGAGGACAAGGAGTCGATGCTGTTTCTCGGCGGCATCGACGAACGCGACGTCATGAGCGCCTACAACCGGGCGCTTCTGGAACGCCGGCGCGAAGAGCTCGGCGGCTGAGAGGGACCCCTCTCCCATGTCCGATCCCTTCGAACTCGCCGACGCGCCGCCACCCGTTTCCGGCGGCGGCGCGCCCATCGGCGAAAGCCACCTCGAAAACTTGAACGATTCCCAGCTTGCCGCCGTCGAGGCCATGGAAGGTCCGCTGCTGATGCTGGCCGGCGCCGGCACCGGCAAGACCAGGACCTTGACGACGCGGCTCGCCCATATCCTGGTGCGCGGCAAGGCCCGCCCCTGGCAAGTGTTGGCGGTGACCTTCACCAACAAGGCGGCGCGGGAGATGCGGCAAAAGGTGGCGGCGCTTTTACGCCAACCGGTGGAGGGCTGGTGGATCTCCACCTTCCACGCCATCGGCGCCCGTATCTTAAGAGCCCATGCCGAGGGCGTCGGCCTCAAGGCCAATTTCACCATTCTCGACGAAGACGACCAGGCGAGGTTGATCAAACAGCTCCTCGCCGGCCGCGGCATCGACGGCAAACGCTGGCCCGCCCGCGTCGTTCTCGCCGTCATCCAGCGTTGGAAAGACAAGGGGCTGACGGCGGACAAGGTGTCGGAGGCGGAAGCCGCCGATGTCGCCGATGGGCTGGGCCGCGAACTCTACGCCGAATACCAGGAGCGCCTGCGCGTCCTTAACGCCGCCGATTTCGGCGATCTCCTGTTGCACTGTCTGACCCTCTTTCAGGCGCGGCCGGAGGTTTTGCGAACCTACCAGCGGCAGTTCCGTTACATCCTGGTCGACGAATATCAGGACACCAACATCGCCCAGTACCTCTGGCTCAGGCTCCTCGCGCAAGAACATCGGAACATTTGCTGCGTCGGCGACGACGACCAGAGCATCTATTCCTGGCGCGGTGCCGAGGTCGGCAACATCCTGCGCTTCGAGGCCGACTTTCCCGGCGCCACCGTCATCCGCTTGGAACGCAACTACCGCTCGACGCCGCGCATCCTGGCGGCGGCCTCCGGCCTGATCGCCCACAACAAAGGCAGGCTCGGCAAGACGCTTTGGTCCAACTTGGACGAGGGCGAGAAAGTGCGCGTTGTGGGAGTCTGGGACAGCCAAGAGGAGGCCCGGATCGTAATCGATGAGATCGAGGCCCTGCAAGGCAAGGGCGAGGCGTTGAACGAGATCGCCGTCCTCGTCCGCGCCGGCTTCCAGACCCGCGAGTTCGAGGAACGCTTGATCGCCCTGGCCATTCCCTACCGGGTCATCGGCGGCCCCCGTTTCTATGAACGCCAGGAAATCCGCGATGCCGTCGCCTACCTGCGGGTCATCGTCCAACCCGACGACGACCTGGCTTTCGAGCGCATCGTCAACCAGCCGAAACGGGGGCTCGGTCCGGCGACCCTGCGGACGCCGCGCGAGCTGGCCCGCCGGCAAGGGATTTCGTTGATCGCCGCGACCCGGCGATTGCTGGCAACCGACGAGCTGAAACCGCGGGCGAGAAATACGCTGGCCGGGTTGCTGGGGGATTTCGACCGCTGGCGCGGTCTCCAGGGCAGCTTGGCGCACCCGGCGCTGGTCGAAACGGTGCTGGACGAATCCGGCTACGCCGGCATGTGGCGGCAGAGCCAAACCCCGGACGCGCCGGGGCGCTTGGAGAACCTCAAGGAACTGGTGGCGGCGGTGGCCGAATTCGGCGGCCTTGGCGATTTCCTCGAACACATCGGCCTGGTCATGGAAAACGAGGAGTCCCCCGACCAGGAGAAGATGACCCTGATGACCCTGCACGGCGCCAAGGGCCTGGAATTCGACACCGTCTTCCTGCCCGGCTGGGAGGAAGGCCTGTTCCCCCATCAGCGGGCTCTCGAACAGGGCGGCGCCGAGGCCCTCGAGGAAGAACGCCGCCTGGCCTACGTCGGGCTGACGCGGGCCCGTTCGAGGGCGATCATTTGCTTCGCCGCCAGCCGCCGCGTCCACGGCAAATGGCAGAGCGCCATGCCGTCGCAATTCATCGACGAACTGCCGGCCGAACAGATCGATTTCGTGGCCCGCCCGGGACTCTACCGCGGCGGCGGAAAATTCACCGTTTCCGCCCGCCGCCGCCGCGTCCAAGCCGGCCAGCGGGATGCTTCGCGTCAGTCGTCTGGCCTGGCATCGGGCCTGACATCGGGCCTGACATCGGGCCAACGGGTCTTCCACCAGAAGTTCGGCTACGGCCGCGTCATCGCCGCCGTCGGCGACAAGCTGGAAATCGCCTTCGACAAGGCCGGAATCAAAAAGGTGATGGCGAGCTACGTCAAGGTCGTGTGAGGGGGCCGATTGGTCACCATCTCCGGGATGACGCGGACCGTTCGTTTGCCCTTGACGGAATGCATTCGGCCATTTATTTCAAGGCCGATTGTGGTGATTTGCTGACCGGCTTGCGGCCACGGAAAACAACCCGCTAAAAGGTTCGAGCTCGTTGATCAAGCCCTGGCCCGAAGCGGTCGGGGTTTTTTTTGTTGTTCGGCATCATCGAACCTAAGGAGAAAGCATCATGGGCGACATGAATGCCAAGGAATCCACTTGGCGACAAGCGACAAAGCTCGTTCGCGGCGGCACCGCGCGTTCCCCTTTCGCCGAGACCAGCGAAGGCATCTTCATGACCTCGGGCTACGTGTACGACACCGCCGAGCAAGCGCAACGCGCCTTCAAGGGAGAGGAAAAACGGTTCATCTATTCCCGCTACGCCAACCCCACCGTCGCCATGTTCGAGAGGCGTTTGGCGATGCTGGAAGGGGCGGAGCTGTGCTTCGGAACGGCCAGCGGCATGGCCGCCGTCTTCTCCTCGCTGGCCTGCCAGCTGAAGGCCGGCGACCGGGTGGTGGCATCGCGGGCGTTGTTCGGCGCGTGCCACTACATCGTCACCGAAGTGCTGCCCGCTTTTGGCGTCGAAACGGAACTGGTCGATGGCACCGATCTCGATCAATGGCAAAAAGCCCTCGGCCAAAAAACCGACGCCGTGTTCCTGGAGACGCCATCGAACCCGGCGCTCGAAATCATCGACTTGGCGGCGGTCGCGAAGCTGGCTCATGCCGCCAGCGCCCGCCTTGTCGTCGACAACGTCTTCGCCACGCCGCTCCTGCAAAAACCTTTCGAGTACGGCGCCGACATCGTCGTCTATTCCGCCACCAAGCACATCGACGGTCAGGGACGCTGTCTGGGCGGGGCCATCCTCACCAACGACGCGGAGTTCTTCAATGACCGGTTGATCCCCTTCGTCCGCAATACCGGCCCGGCGCTGAGCCCGTTCAATGCTTGGTTGCTGCTTAAGGGGCTCGAAACCCTTGAATTGCGCGTCCGCCGTCATTGCACCAACACCCACGCCGTCGCCGAATTCCTGAGCCGCCGGGACGGCATATCCCGGGTCCTCTATCCGGGGCTCGAGAGCCATCCCCAGCACGATCTCGCCATCAAGCAGATGGCCGATGGCGGCACCATCGTCGCCTTCGACCTCGAAGGCGGCAAGGAGGCGGCATTCGGATTCCTCAACGCCCTCAAGCTGATCGATATTTCCAACAACCTGGGCGACGCCAAAAGCCTGATCACCCATCCGGCGACGACCACGCACCATCGTCTGCAACCGGAGGAACGGGCGCGCATGGGCATAGGCGACGGCCTGGTGCGCCTGTCGGTGGGCCTGGAGGACCCGGAAGACGTGAAGGAGGACCTGGACCAGGCCCTCAAGGCGGCCCGGGGCTGACCGTCCCGCCAGGGATTGCCTGGATCGCACGATTTTGTTATTTGGCTTGCCGTCAAGCGGAGGTTAAGAAATCATTTGTTTTTTGGCGACAGATACCATCAGGCGAAAACCATGGCCGAAGGAATGCTGGCCGAAAAGCCGCTCATCGGACCCGGCAAGTTCGGTGACCCCGACGTCACCGCCAAAGGCGAACGGCGCGCCGTGGTGGCGCTGACCCGGCTCAAGACCCTTTGGTTCAATACCGGCAGTCTTTGCAACATCACATGCAAGAACTGTTACATGGAGTCGACTCCCCGCAACGACAGCTTGGCCTACCTCACCCTCTCCGAATTCGGCGACTACCTGGACGAAATCGGCCGCCAGAACCTCCCCACCGAGGAAATCGCCTTCACCGGCGGCGAGCCTTTCATGAACGCCGAGCTGCCGGCGATGCTGGCCGATGCCCTTGGCCGCGGCTATCGGGCGCTGGTTCTGACCAACGCCATGAAACCTTTGCTCAACAAGCGCGACCGACTTTTGGCCTTGCAAAAGCGTCATGACGGGAAACTGACGCTGAGGGTGTCGATTGATCATTACACCCGCGCCAAGCACGAAGCCATCCGCGGCGAAGGCTCCTGGGAGCCGATGTTGGCGGGATTGCAATGGCTGGCCGAAAACGGCTTCGGCCTGGCCGTGGCGGGACGCGCCTGCTGGAATGAATCCGATATTGAGACCCGGGTCGGCTACGCCGCCCTGTTCGCCGGCGGCAACATTCCGGTGGACGCCGCCGACCCGGCGAAACTTGTCCTCTTTCCGGAGTTGGGCGGCCAGCTGGATGTCCCCGAGATCACCGTCCATTGCTGGGACATTCTGGGGGTGGCGCCTTCGAGCATGATGTGCGCGACCTCGCGCATGGTGATCAAACGCAAGGGCGCCGAACGGCCGGCCGTCGTCCCTTGCACATTGTTGCCTTACGATCCTCAATTCGACCTCGGCAACGACCTGGCGGGCTCGGCGAGGACGGTGAAGCTCAACCATCCCCACTGCGCCACGTTTTGCGTCCTCGGCGGGGCCTCGTGCGGCGGCGAATAAGCGCCGCCACCCGGTCATTCCTTCTCCGTTTTCTCGATTCCCTCCGGCTCGCCGACGACGACGACGCTCAGCGCCTCGGCGTCGAGAAGCCGCCGTGCCAGCCGATTGACCCGAGGGAGCTCCACCGCGTCGATGTAGCCGTTGCGCTTGTCCAGATAATCGATGCCGAGATCGTCCAGCCGCATGCCGACGAGCATCGAGGCGATGCGGCCGCTCGACGTGAAGCGAAGCGGGAACGAGCCGGTGAGATAGGCCTTGGCGTCGGTGAGTTCCTCGCCGCTGACGCCGGCCTCGGCCAGGCGCCGCCATTCCCGGCGCAGGACCTTCAGGGTCTCGCCGACGCGGGCGTTGGCGGTGCCGGCGGCGCCGACGATCAGGGCCGAATGGTCGAGGGGGTACAGTTGGCTGTAAACGGAATAGGCCAAGCCGCGTTTTTCCCGCACCTCTTGGTAAAGGCGCGACGACTGGCTGCCGCCGCCCAGGATGTAGTTCATCACGTAAGCGGCATAGAAATCCGGATGGTCCCGTTTGATCCCCCGGTGGCCGAAGACGATGGCGCTTTGCGGCACCGGCATGTCGACAACCATGGTTTGGCCCTTCGCCTTCACCCGGACTTCCGGCACCGGCGGCGTCTCGGCCTCCGCCGGCAGGCCGCCGAAAGCGGCATCGAGAAGCGGCGCCAATTCGGCCGCCGTGATGTTCCCGACGACGCCGACGACCAGGTTGTCCACGGCCAGCCTTTTACGCATGAACTCCTTGATGTCGTCGGCGGTCACGGCGGCGACGCTTTCAAGAGTTCCTTCCGGCGGGCGGCCGTAAGGGTGATCGGGAAAAAGGTTTTCCAGGAGCTTACGGTAGGCGACGGTGTCGGGGTCCTGCGATAGGCGGCGCAATCGCGCCATGATCTGGCTGCGAATGCGCGAGACTGGCTCGGCGTCGAAACGTGGTTTTGTCAAGGCCAGGCCCAGGAGTTCGAACGCCTGGTCCCTGTTTTCGGTCAACGTCTTCAGATAGCCCTTGAAGGTATCGCGCCCGACGTCGAAACCGAGCCT
>DUZD01000019.1 GCA_013349695.1 Rhodospirillaceae bacterium | reverse complement strand
GTGGTGCAGCCATTTGAGCAACAGCATGGCGATGAGGGCTGTCCAAATCTGGATGCGAAGGGCGTTCTCGGTGGTGCCGATGAAGGTCTTGACCTTGAGGTTCTGCTTGAGCGCCTTGAAAAAGAGCTCGATCTGCCAGCGCTCCTTGTAGATGGCGGCGATGGTGGTGGCCCCGAAGTCGAGATGGTTGGTGAGCAGCACGATCTGGCGCTCCTTCTCGGCGTCCCAGACCACCACGCGGCGCAGTAAATGCGGGCATTTGGCAGCCGCCTTGATGCCGGCGGGGCGGATGATCCGGTCGCAGAGGATGTTGCGGTTCTTTGGTGGTTTGCGTTCCTCGACCACCTCGAAAACGGTTTTCTCCTTCATTCGGGTGACGAAAAAGACGCCGTCCTCGGTCCATTGCCAACCATTTGGCATGGGCCAAAACGCCAACCATTTGGCATGGGCCAAAATCGGGCGAACAGGGTGTAATCGTTGTAGACCCGGTCCATGGCGACGATGGAACCCGCTACGAGGCGGATTTTCCTGGCCGCCGTAACATCGTGGCGCCGGGCCTCGGTGATCAGCACGAAGGATGGCATGTAATCAGCGTGATCGAGCATGACATGGACCTTGACGCCGCCCTTGGCGCGGCGGAATTTGGCCCAGGGAAAGAGGTTCAAGCACAAGGACACGGTCGTCGAATCCAGGGACAGAAGCTTGTTCTTGAAACGGAACCCGGTCTTACCGCCGCCAAGCCGCCCCTGTCCCCGGAACCGCTCCATGGCTGTCCAAAACAAGTCCTCGTAAAGCGCCGTGGGGCGGTGCTCATTAGCATAGGACAGCGTCGATCTTTTAGGAGCCCTTCCCACGCCGAGATGCGCCAGCTTGCCCAGACAACACGAAAGGCCGCCGCAAATCTCGCGCGGACTATCCGCCCGTGCCAGATGGCGGAACAACATGGCGATGAACTGGTCCCAGCAGGCAAAGCCCTTGGCGTGTCGTTCCGCGCCATGCTTCTTGACCAGTAACGCGAACTCCGTACGGGGGAAATGGCGAAGCAGTTGACTGAATAGACTGGCGGCGTTAGCCATGACGTAGCCCTCCTGATGATCATTGCAAGCAAGGTTTTGGCACCATGCTTTTGCCACGATCAGACGGAGGGCGTCCTCAGGAAAAAGCTATTTTGGACAAGAGTGAAATTATTCGTAAATTCCTGGCATGCTGTCCTGAATCTGAGGAATGAGTAGGAAAAAAAGCATGATTCGAGTCTTTTACTTTTATCACCGCAAGGGCACCGCCGCGGCGACGGCTCGGCACAAGGCTTCCCTGACGCCCTTGATCACGCCCGGCCAATCGCCTGGCGCCTGTTGCCGGAACAGCCGCGCCGTCGGATACCAGGGACTGTCGCCGCGGTTCAACAGCCATCGCCAATCGGCGGCGAAAGGCAGAAGCACCCAGACCGGCCGCGCCAGCGCCCCGGCCAGATGGGCGACGGCGGTATCGACCGAGATGATCAAGTCCAGGTTGGCGATGGCCGCCGCGGTGTCGGCGAAATCGGCGATAGCGGGCGAAAGGTCACGGACCGAGCCGGCCGGTAGGCGGGTCAGTTCGGCCGCCGCCTCGCCGACCTGCAGACTGAAAAAAGACGCTCCCGGGACATCAAGCAGTGGTTCCAGCAACTCCACCGGCAGCGACCGGTTGCGGTCGTTCCGGTGTTCGCGGTTGCCGGCCCAGACCAGACCGGCCTTGAACGCGTCCGGCTCCGCCAAGCGACCCCGCCACTTTGCGGCCAGGGCCGGTTCGGCGGCTAGATAAGGAACGTCGGCGGGAATCGTCGCCAGCGTCGTCCCGAAAATGCCGGCCAGGCCCATCAGCGGCGCCTGCGCGTCGCAAGGAGGCGGTTCGCCGTCCCTGGCGATGATCCCGTCGACGGCGTCGACGGAGCCGAAAAGCCGCATGAGAGGGCCGCTACAGGCGACCGTCACCCGGCCGCCCCGAGCCGTCGCCAAAGGCGCGAAGCGGGCGAACTGGATGGCGTCGCCGAATCCCTGTTCGGTCCATAGCAGAATGCGTCCGCCATCGACGCTGGAGCCGTCCCACGGAGGCCCCGGCGGCGGCGGGATCCTGGTTCCGTGCTCGGCGCTTTTCCACCGCCACCCGTAGGCCGCCCAACCTTCTTCGAAGCGCCCTCCAAGCAGCAGCGCCGCCGCCCGCCGCAGATGCGCATCGGCGCAATCGGCGGCAAGGGACAAGGCCTTGTCATAACAGGCAAGCGCCTCGTCCAGCCTGCCCTCGTCCTGTAAGGCGCCGCCCAGGTTAAGGTGCAGGCGGGGGTTGTCGGGATCGGCGTCGAGGGCACGGCGAAAGCAATCAACGGCTTCGTCCAAGCGGTGCATCTTGAGCAAGGCGTTGCCAAGGTTGTTGATGGCGTCGACGAACCCTGGCCTGGCCCTCAATGCCCGCCGGTAAGCGGCGACGGCCTCGTCGTGGCGGCCCTGAGTATCGAGCAGGTGTCCCAAATTGTTGTCGGCCTCGGCATAATCGGGCTTGAGTTCGACGGCGCGGCGAAAGCTGGCGGCCGCCGCGCCGATGTCGCCCAGTTGCTGGCGGACGTTGCCCAGATTGAAATGGGCTTCGGCATAGTCGGGACGGATGGCGATGGCGCGAACGGTGCATGCCACGGAGTCCCCGAGCCTCCCCAACGCCTTCAAGGCGACGCCCAGGTTGAGGTGGAAATCAGCGACATCGGGCGCCATCATCGCCGCCCTTTGGAATGCCGCCGCCGCCTCTTCCATCCGCCCTTCCCGGAAGGCGGCGACGCCTCTAACATGGATGGCGATGGCGTCGCCGGACGCCGATTTAGGAACAGGGCCGTCTTTCTCCGGTTTCATCCCGTCTTCTCTTCCCTCGGCCATTCATCGTCAGAGAGCCCGGCCCATCCATTCATCCGCCATGGCTTCGAAAATCAGCGCTTTGTGGGCCGCCGTGAAAGCCGTCTTGGCTGGCGGCGGGAAAGCGGCGCGCTAGGACCTGTTGACAATTAATGCATCCAGATCACCGCTCCTACGAGAAAAAACATGGCCATG
Source organism: Rhodospirillaceae bacterium (assembly GCA_013349695.1). GTDB lineage: Bacteria > Pseudomonadota > Alphaproteobacteria > Rhodospirillales > 2-02-FULL-58-16. Next base: position 16,048 of record DUZD01000019.1, on the reverse strand, counting down.
TATGCCGTGCCGGTCTTCTCGTAACGCGTTGCGATGCACCGGAAGCGCTTGATTGTATAGATGAAGCATTCGACGAGGTGCCTTTCCTTGTAGACCTCCTTGTCATGGGGGATGAGTTGGGACCGGGACCGGTTCGGCAGTGCTCCGTTCGTTGTAGCGGACGCCCGCAGCCCTTCCCGGTTGTGGTTGCGCAAACCGATTATACCGGAAAGTGACCGCGGATGCCTCGGAAGTAGGCCGCAAAAGCGGAAAAATCAGCACGATTCCGCAGTTTTGCAATTGGCTTTAAGTTATTGGCTTTAAGTTAACAGTATTAGGGCTAGATCCGTTCCGACAGCCAGATGGCTAGCCGCGAGCCGGTCTTGACGGCGGTGGTGAGCAGTTGGTAACCGGGCGCCTGCCGGGCGCCGTGCTCGAGGCCGATGTCGCGGTGCTCGGTTTCATGGCGGCGGAAGGTTTCGCAAATTTCCTTCAATTCCTCCTCGCCGGCGTCCAGCTGTTCGATCTGGCCGGCGTAATGTTCTTCGATGACCTCCTCGACGGCGACGGTGCAAGCCATGGCGGCGCGCTTGCCCAAAAGCGCCGTGCCGGCGCCGAGGGCAAAACCGGCCAGATGCCAGATCGGCAGCAACGCCGTCGGCCGCGCCCGGCGCTTGCCGATGAGATCGTTGAAGGTTTCCAGATGCTGCTGTTCCTGCTCGGCGATGCGGCGGATGACGGGGGCCGTGGCGGTTGCGCCCAGCACCCTCAACTGCCCCTCGTAAATTCGCACGGCACCGTATTCGCCGGCTTGGTCGACGCGGATAAAGCGTTCGATCAACTGCTCTTTCGTCGGGTCGCCGGGCAGGCGGTCCCGCAAAGTCGGTTTCTTGATTTTTTTCATGGCGCCCTCGCCAACAGCCGCGCCCCGGCAAGCGAGGCGGCGGCCAGGGCGAGCGAAAAAGCGGCGTTATAAGTGGCCATGGACAAACCCAGGAAAGTCCATTCCACGTCATCGCAGGGCTTCTGTGGTTTCGACATCAGTTGCGCTTTCATTTCTTCGATGCTCAGGTCCCTGGCCAGGGCGCCGGTGCATTCCGACAGCCACCAGTGCTGCTCGACGCCGACATGATAAAAAGCGATCCCGGCGCCGGCCAAATAGGCGCCGGCGCAAAGCGCCGCCATCGCCACCCGTCCGCCTCCGGAAGCCAGAAAAAAGGCGATGATCGCCAGCAAGGCGGTGACGGCGTAAGGCACCCGCTGGTAAAGGCAGAGTCTACAGGGCTCGAAGCCGTAAACATATTGCGCCACATAAGCATTGGCGAGCGCCCCCAAGCTGATGATGAGAATGGCGGCGAATATCAGCCGGGGCCGATCGAGGAAGGCGGTAAGTCCATTCATCTCCTTGATCTTGAAGTATAGATCAAAGCCGGCCGGAACGCTACAGCGCGAACTTGAGAAGGAAGAAACCGCCGAAAAGGAGGGCGGCGAAGGCCAGGGTCAGCTTGCCCAGGTGCTTGTCGATGAAGACCAGAATGGGTTCGCCGAATTTCCACAGCAAGGCCGCGACGATGAAGAAACGGGCGCCCCGCCCAACCAGGGAGGCCAGCGCGAAAGAGAAAGGCTCCATGCCGGTGACGCCGCTGGCGATGGTAAAAATCTTGTAAGGGATGGGACTGAAGCCGGCGGTGAAGACGATCAGCAGGCCTTGCTCGTTATAAAGCGCCCGGGCCTCCTCGAAGGTTTCGGTGGCGTTGTAGATTTCCAGCAGGGGCCGGCCCAGGACTTCAAAGAAAAAAGCGCCGATGCCATAGCCCAAAAACCCGCCCAGCACCGAAGCCGCCGTGCACACGGCGGCGATGCGCCAGGCCCGGCGGCGGGCCGCCAGCACCATGGGGATTAACAAAACATCCGGCGGCACCGGAAAGACCGAGCTCTCGGCGAACGAGATCAGGGCCAGCGCCCAGATGGCATGGCGGTGGGCCGAAAGGCGCAGGGTCCATTCATAAAGGCGTCGCAGCACCGGGGGGGATCTCCAGAAGCCTGCTCAGGCCGGGACGGGCGCCGGTGGTTTAACAGCCGGGGCCGGGCATGGCAATCGCCGGGATGGAACGGCCGATAGGCATGCAAAGAGCCCGCCCCGTCACCGATAAATGTTTTTACGCGGAAAGGATTTTGTTGGCGCGGGCGGCGGGACCCGAACCCGCGCTCCGTTGCCGGAACCAGATTTTGAGTCTGGCGCGTCTATCGATTTCGCCACTTTCCGCCCCTCCGGCAAGAAATGAATGGCCGATCATAACGCCGTCCGCCGAGGACAAACCGGTGGAATTCCACTTACAACGCCGAGCAGCCGACAATATTTGCAAAAAAAATCGTGGCTTTATGGTATTGTTCTAAATTGCTTGTCGGGCGCCAAATCTTTAAGATTGGCTAACACGAGGAATGGTATGAGGAAAACAAGATACCAAAGTCATTCGCTCGAACGGTTGCGGGCGGCGGGCTTGCGTCCGACACGCCAACGCTTGGCTCTTTCCAGGCTGCTGTTCGAAGGCAAGGACCGTCACGTCACCGCCGAACAACTCCATGCCGAGGCGTCGGGCGCGTCCATTCGCGTTTCGCTTGCGACGGTTTACAATACCCTGCATCAGTTCACCGCCCGTGGTCTGCTCAGGGAGATCGTGGTCGATGCCGCCCGCTCCTATTTCGACACCAATACCCGTGATCATCACCACTTTTTTTTCGAAGGATCGGGCGGCATTGAAGACATTCCAAGCGAGGAAATCGTCTTCGTCAAATTGCCCAAACCGCCGGCTGGAAAGGCCGTAAATCGCGTCGACGTGGTCGTCAGAATTGATGATGAATCTCCATAATAATATGATAAATCAAAGTGATATGATATAATTTATAATTGTTCAAAAAACGATTGACTCATTTTCCCACACATGTTTATTGATGGCTTGCCACCGTTCCGGCGAAACTCACTCAATTCTAAGTTCGTTCACGCAATCCAAGGGAGGAAAATATGACCGCATTAAATGGAACGAAAACAGAAAGAAACCTAAAAGCCGCGTTCGCTGGCGAGTCACAAGCCAACCGCCGTTATCTCTATTTTGCTCAGAAGGCCGACATCGAGGGTTATAACGACGTCGCCACCGTCTTTCGTTCGACCGCCGAGGGCGAGACCGGCCATGCCCATGGTCATCTCGAATACCTGGAAGAAATCGGCGATCCGGCGACCGGCCTGCCCATCGGTCCGACGGACGACAATTTAAAGGCCGCAATTGCCGGCGAGACCCACGAATACACGGACATGTACCCCGGCATGGCGAAATCGGCCCGCGAGGAAGGTTTCGACGAGATCGCCGACTGGTTCGAAACCCTGGCCAAGGCCGAAAAGTCCCACGCTGGCCGGTTCCAGAAAGCCCTCATCGCCTTAAGCTGAAAGAAGCCTTTCGATGGCGCGAAACAGCGGCCGGGGAACCTTGCACGGGGTTTCCCGCCGCCATTTCGAGGCTAAATAGGGGTGGTCATGCGGGAAGGCGGCCTGGAAGCGCCCACACGGCACCCGATTGCATGGCGGAATTCGGACTTCTTCGACGCGGAGAAGCTTGACGCCGAATTGCGCCGGGTATTCGACATTTGCCACGGCTGCCGCCGCTGCTTCAATCTTTGCGACAGTTTTCCGCGCCTGTTCGATCTGATCGACGCCACCGCCAGCGGCGAATTGGCGGCTGTCGAGAGCGCCAGCCTGAAGACGGTGGTGGATGCCTGCACGCTCTGCGACATGTGCTTCATGACCAAGTGTCCTTATGTGCCTCCGCATGAGTTCAACATTGATTTTCCCCATCTCATACTGCGCCACCGGGCCGCTGGGGCGCAAAAGGGCGGCATCGGTTTCGCCAAGCGCCAACTCACCGAAACCGACCGCAATGGCCGTTTGGGCTGTTCGATGCCGGCTATCGTCAACTGGGCGACGGATCGCTCCAACCGTCTGACCCGTCCGCTCATGGAAACCCTGGCCGGCGTTCACCGAAAGGCGGCGCTGCCCAAATATCATGCCAAGACCTTCCAGAAACTGGCCCGGTCCGAACCCTTGGAGGTCAACCTCCAGGCTCCGGCCCACGGCCGCAAGGCGGTGATCTTCGCCACCTGTTTTAGCAACTACAACAGTCCCGGCATCGGCCAGGCGGCGCGGGCGGTGCTGGCCCGGAACGGAATCGAAACGGAGACCGTCTACCCGGCCTGTTGCGGGATGCCGCAATTGGAGCAAGGCGACATCGCCCGCGTCGCCGGCAGCACCGCCAAGGTGGCGGCGGAAATGCGGGGGTGGATCGGCAAAGGCTACGACGTCGTTTCCCTGCTTCCCTCCTGCTCGTTGATGTTGAAGCTCGAATGGCCGTTGATCCTGCCCGGCAACGAGGACGTGAAGAGCCTGAGCCAAGCCACCTTCGACGCCAGCGAATACATCATTGACATCGCCGGCAAGGAGGGCCTTGCCGAAGGCCTCTCGCCCCTGGACGGCGGCATCGCCGTTCACATCGCCTGTCACGCCCGCGCCCAGAACATGGGCCGGAAAGGCGCCGAGATGTTGCGCCTTCTGCCCGATACCGAGGTTTCAGTGATCGAGCGCTGTTCGGGGCACGGCGGCACCTGGGGGATGATGAAGGGCAATTTCGATCTGGCCATGAAACTGGGCGGACCGGTCATTCGCAAGGCGGCCAAAGGCAACCCCGCCCACGTCGTTTCCGAATGCCCTCTCGCTCGTGAACACATTGTCCAGGGAATCGAAGGCCTGGACGGCGACGCCACTGGCCCAAGCCAGGTCCAGCATCCCATACAGTTGATCGCCCGTTCCTACGGGTTGTGAGAGCTCGTCAATGGCGAAACATGAACTCACCGGCGCCGACATCATGCCGATGGACGAATACGCCAAGGTCCGGTCCGAGCGCCGGCGGGCGGTGACGGAACTGAAGAAAAACCGCCGTCTCGCCGTCGGTCCCGACGCCTCCTTTTATTTCGAGTGCTTCGAGACCATGTGGCATCAGGTCCACGAAATGCTTTATATCGAGCCCGGCGGCGAGGCGCGGATCGCCGATGAATTGGCGGCCTACAACCCGCTGATTCCCAAAGGCAGCGAACTCGTCGCCACCTTGATGTTCGAGATCGACGACGCCGAACGCCGCGGCCGTATCCTGGCCGGGCTAGGCGGCGTCGAGGAAACCGTCGCCTTGCGCGTCGACGGCGAGACCGTCAAGGCCGTGCCCGAGGACGACGTCGAACGGACCTCGTCCGAAGGCAAGGCGTCATCGATTCATTTCCTGCACTTTCCTTTCACGCCCGGGCAGGTGGAAAAATTCCGCCGCTCCGGCGCCGCCGTGACCGTCGGCATCGGCCACGAAAAATACCGCCACATGGCGACAATGCCCGAAAGCGTCCGCCAGGTCCTGGCCTGGGATTTCGATTGAGTCCGCTGGACTACTCCACCACCTCGTCGCGGTGGACGCCCCAGAAATCGACCTTTCGCAGCCATCCCTTGTGGCCGCCGATCTCGACCTCGCACCAATTCCCGCCGTCCGGGCATCGGGTCAGTTGGCCGATGACCCCCGTTTCGGCCCGCGCCACCGGCGCGCTTTTGGCGGCCGCCTTGCGTCTGATCGTGCGCTTGGCGCCGGTGACGATGATGAAGCGCCGCCCGTCCAGCATGCTCGAGTGGATCCAGCCTTGCGTACCCTGCCAATCGCGCACTTTTCGCCAGGTGTTGTACTCGGCGATGATTTCCACCGGCAGTTTCTGGCGGTGGTACACCCATTCCACCGGATACTGGACGCCCGGTCCGGCCCGCATGTTGACTTCCGTCGCCCGTAAACTGACGAACCGGGGCAATGGCAGGCCTGTGCCCTCCGCCACCGCCAGGGCGGTCGCCGTGGCGGCGAGGAAGAGGGTACAGGCAAGAGCCAGGAAACCGCTGCGGGTTGGCGACATTGTCGTTGCGAGGTAAAAAACCGATGAAAGCTGGAACGATCTCACCGCCATTATAGGACCGCCCCGATGCCCGAGGTCAAGGCAGCCTTTACCGCCGGCAACCGGCAACCGGCAACCGGCGACGCGGCGCTGGACATGGGCACGGCATATTGCTATGGCCTGACGGCCGCTGTCTGGGGCGCAAGTGCTGGCATCAAGTTCATGGCGGCGGGACACGAAAAAAAGATTTCATGCCGAAAAAAAAGCCGTTGGTTGTGGTCACGCGCAAGCTTCCCCACGTCATCGAAACGCGGATGATGGAATTGTTCGACGCGCGGCTGAACCTGAACGACGAGCCCATGAACAGCGCCCAGTTGTCGGCGGCGGTGGGAGAGGTGGACGTTCTCGTCCCCACCGTCACCGACCGCATCGACGCCGCGGTTCTTGCCGACGCCAGCCGGAAGTTGCGTCTGATCGCCAATTACGGCACCGGCGTCGACCATATCGATCTGGCCGCCGCCGCCGAGCGGGGGATTACCGTCACCAACACGCCGGACGTTCTCACCGAGGACACCGCCGACATGACCATGGCATTGATTTTGGCCGTGCCCCGGCGTCTGGCCGAAGGCGAACGGATCTTGCGGGCGGGGGAATGGAAAGGATGGTCGCCGACCTGGATGCTGGGTCAGCGCATCTCCGGCAAGCGCCTCGGCATCATCGGCATGGGCCGAATCGGTTCCGCGGTGGCCCGCCGCGGGCGGGGGTTCGGGCTGTCCATTCACTACCACAATCGGCGCCGGGTCGGCCACGAAATGGAAGCCGAATTGGAAGCTACTTATTGGGAAAGCCTGGATCAGATGCTGGCGCGGATGGACATCATTTCCGTAAACTGCCCGCACACGCCGGCCACTTATCATCTGCTCTCCGAGCGGCGGCTGAAGCTTCTGCAACCCCAGGCTTACCTGGTCAATACGGCGCGTGGCGAGGTCATCGACGAAAACGCCCTCGTCGGCTTGCTGGAGGCCGGCGAAATCGCCGGCGCCGGACTGGACGTCTACGAGAGCGAACCGGCATTGAATGCAAGGCTTCTCAATATGGACAACGTCATTCTGCTGCCGCACATGGGATCGGCGACGATCGAGGGCCGACGGGACATGGGCGAGAAGGTGCTGATCAACATCCAGACTTTCATCGACGGCCACAAACCGCCCGACCGGGTGCTCGGCGAGGCTTTTTGACGACAATCCGATTCATTGAAAGCCGTGTATCGACCGCTCCAACGGATGGTTCCCGAAGGGTGCCATCCGTTGGAGCCGATACAACAGAGCATTATCCGTTCAAGCGGCTACGGGGCGATGAGCTGGTCGGACATCCCGTTCAATGCGGCGATCAGCCCATCGACGCCTTTCTTGCCCAGCAAGCGGCGGTATTCGGAACGGCGCACGGCCAACTGGGAAATGGAATTGTCGAGCAGAATATCGACAATCAACCAATGGCCCTCGACTTTCTCTAAAACGTAAGTGAGATCCGCTTTTGGGCCACTGCTATCGAGAATCTGGGTTTCGACCAGCGCACTTTTTTTCGGTCCCGTTCTTTCGCCGACGGTTTTGAAGCTCTGGCCGGAATAGCTATCGAATTGGAAGGCGTAAGTGCTGATGCTCATTCGCCGAAAGGCGGCGAGCAGATCGGCCTGTTCGGCTTCGCTCGCACCTTTCCAGAATCGGCCGGTTGCGACCCGGATCATCCGACGTTTATTGAATGCCTGATCGAATTTAGGCGCCAATTGTTTATAACGCCCCTTGGTGCCAAGTTGCCGCGCCTCTTTCATGATGGCTATCAAGCTGTCATGGAATTCCTCGACAACCGCGCGCGCCGATTCGCTGGCCGCCGAGGGGGAAAGAAAAGCCAGAAAATAAATAATGAAAATCAAATACTTATAGACGGGGCGATTGACGGTCATGTGCATTTACTCCGAGATCAATTGGTCGGCCTTGTCGTTCAGGGCCTTGATCAACCCTTCATTGCCGTCCATTTTCAATAGCCAGCGGTATTCGGACTGGCGCACCTTCAGTTCGCTTATGCCCTTGTCGGCAATGACGTCGACGATAAACCATCGGTGGTTAATTTTTTTTCGTAACGTAGGCGATGTCGACATAGGATTTGTCCGTTTCAACAACTAGGGGTCTTGACGAGATAAGGTCATTTGCCGTCCGGGTTTCTCACCGGCCGTCTCGAAGATTTGGCCGGAATAGCTGTCGAACAACGTCGCCAGGACGCTGATGCTCATGTGCTTGAAGGCGGCAATGAGCCGCAAAAAAGAAACTCAGGAAAAATGGGGTCTTGTTTGCGCAACGGTAATAAGTGTCCCATAAATGACACATAAGCTTTCCTTAATCATCGAAATGGTTTTGCGGAGAGACTAAAACCTCGGCGGGTGGTTGACAACGGGCAACCTTTTCCGGCAAAACTGAAGAGCAAATTATTGAAAAATACGGACTCGATCTATTATCGGAATCATAAAACTTACATCCGTTTTCCGATGCTTTAGATTTCATTAAATATTGCCGCTGTCTACTGTGGGCCAAAGGGGAATCAAATTGTCACATAATCTTCTCAGACTGCCGTACTGGTATGGGGTTTTGGTCATCACCGCCGCTTTAATGACCGGCGGTGTTTCTCCGGCTTTCGCTGTTGGGGAGGTGACGGATCATGAAGAGATAAGCCAAGCCAAAGACGTCTTTTATGATTACGGCGCCAAAGAAGACGCTACCGGAGAGGACGTCGAAGACGTCGGCGATCCGCTGGAGCCGATGAACCGTGTTTTCTTTGATATGAATGAGTTCCTCCAGGACTACCTTTTGCGTCCCGTCACCAAGGTCTATGTCTACCTGCCGGCGCCTATCCGCACGGCCTTTGGCAATGCCCTGGACAACCTCAGGTCGCCCGCCGTTCTGGCCAACGACCTCATGCAAGGGGAAGGCGGACGGGCATTGGATACCATCGGCCGTCTAGCGGTTAACAGCACCGCCGGCGTGGGTGGACTTTTCGATGTCGCCGACTACCTTGGGATGGAAAAGCATGAAGAAGATTTCGGGCAGACACTTGGCACCTGGGGCGTCGGCGAGGGATTTTATCTTGTCCTGCCTCTCTTTGGTCCTTCCAGCCCGCGTGATGCATTTGGCAAACTGGGGGTCGATACTTTCTTGTTGGATCCCGTTGGCATGTGGCTTAATAATTCGGATCACGACGAGGGTACAGGCGCGCGGATAGGTTTGACCGCTCTTGATGAGTACTCCGGCGTCATGGACGAGTTGGAGCAGGTGAAAAAGACATCCATTGATTATTACGCGGCGATTCGCAGCATGTATCGTCAGAAACGCAAATCCGAAATCGAAAACGGCAATCCGGATGAGCTTCCGCCCATTCCCGACCTCAAATTTAGTCAAGAGTTGAAGGATGGTGTCGACAACGACCCGGCTTTTGCGGCGAATGACTTTTCTGAAGACCCGGACGGGCAATAATTGGCCTGTCGGTTGGGGCGGACTCGTTCGCTGATCGGTGACACGAATTTTTTTCTGATGATGTCTTGGAGTGTCACGGTTCCGGGGTGACTTCTCGTCATCTGGTTTTAGAGCCTGTCCGAACCAACCGGAGGCGGTAGCGACGTTTTTCCTTGCCCCGTGGCAAGGCTTGAGGGGAACCTTGGCGCAGAGTTGGCGCCGCTTAAGTCCCCTAAAGGGTGCGCCGCGTGATGCTGGTAACATCACAAGCAGCATCCGACGCCAGCCACGGCTCAAGGAGAGATGCCCGAGGGGTGGCCCAAATCAGGCCTGCCGGGCGTTACCGCTTCTTGGCCGATACGCCGGCGGCCTTCCTGAGTTGGCCTCATCGCAACCGCCTCCAGTTATTCGGACAGGCTGTTAGCGCCTGTGGCGATCGCCGTTTTTTGCCGCCATGGGCCGGGCGTCAAAAAGCGCCCTTCCCGTATTTATAACGATGATGATAAAACGCGTATAATCCATTGATATAGAATAATTTTTTAACAGTACCATTGACTTTACTTGGTTATTGGTTAACTATATCATTCAACCGGTGATATATTGGGGCCGGAAAGACAATTTAGCTTGCCTTGAGGGGGGTGTGGACGGCGTAGTGATTCGTTAAGGAGGATATGGCCCATATTGTCCATGGCTCACGTCATGTTTTTTTAAGCTTCCCCGTAATGCTTGCGTCTCCGCGGTCCGCGGGGACAGCCGTAGCGGCATAGGTAGATATGACCGTTCGGGGGCCGGACAAAACTCGAAAGAAATTGGGTGACCGTAAATTATGGCTGCCTTGACTTTGCCAATCGTCCCGATGGAAAAAGGGCTGTCGCGGTATTTCCGCGAGGCTTGGTCCTTTCCCATTCTTGAGCCGCAAGAGGAGTACATGCTGGCCCGCCGCTGGCGTCAACACGATGACGTGGACGCCGCCCATAAACTGGTGACCAGCCACCTGCGACTTGTCGCCAAGATTGCCATGAATTACCGGGGTTATGGCCTGCCGGTGGCGGACTTGGTTTCCGAGGGCAATATCGGCTTGATGAAAGCCGTGAAGAAATTTGAACCGGAACGTGGATTTCGCCTGTCGACCTATGCCATGTGGTGGGTCAAGGCGGCGATCACCGAATATATCCTGCGCTCCTGGTCGGTGGTCAAAATGGGCACCACGGCGGCACAGAAGAAGCTTTTTTTCAGCTTGAGAAAACAAAAAAACCGCCTGAGAATTATGGATTTTGGTGATTTGGACAGCGACCAGGCGGCTGAGCTCGCCGCCGTCATGCAGGTCTCCGAGAAAGAAGTGGTCAATATGAACCGGCGGCTGGCGGCGCTCGATGTTTCGCTCAACGCGCCTCTTACCCAATCCGAGGATGAAAGCTTGGAATTCCAGGACCTCCTGGTTGATGAAGCCCCTTCTCCCGAAACCCAAACCGCGGAAAGCGAGGAGGGCAAGTTGCGCCGGAAATTCCTCAAACAAGCCCTTGCCAAGCTGCCCGAGCGCGAGCGCAACATCCTGGTCGAACGGCGGTTGACGGAAGATCCTGTAACACTGAAGGAACTTGGCAAAGTCTACGGGATCAGCCGAGAGCGGGTTCGCCAACTGGAAGTCCGCGCTTTCGAAAAGGTGAAATCATTGGCCGAGACGGCTGCTGGTGGTGCGAATCGGGAAACATGACCCCGGCTCGATGATTGTCCTTTTCACCGATTTCGGTTTGACTGGTCCTTATATGGGGCAAGTCAAGGCGGTGCTTCACCGTCAAGCGCCGGAAGTTAATATCGTCGATCTTTTCGCCGACCTCCCTCCCTATGACCCGCGGGCCGCCGCTTACCTGTTGCCGGCCTTTGTCGAGGAATTTCCGGCCGGCACGGTCTTCCTATGCGTGGTCGATCCCGGCGTTGGCGGAAAGAGAGCACCGGGAGTGCTCAAGGCCGGCGGCCGCTGGTACGTGGGTCCCGATAACGGCCTTTTTGAACTGATCCGGCGCCGTCAGCCAGGCCAATCCACTTGGTGGGAGATCACTTGGCGCCCGCAAAGATTATCCGCGACCTTCCATGGCCGCGACTTGTTTGCGCCGGTCGCGGCGCGAATCGCCAACGGCTGCGAGACGGAAGGAATCATGCGCCCGGCAGAAGCCATCCGCCATCCCGATTGGCCCGACGATCTGGCGCAAGTCGTCTACATCGATGGTTTTGGCAATGCTGTCACCGGCATCCGCGCCGCCGCTTTGTCCCCGCAAGCCGAAATTCTCGTGGCCGGAGAGCGGTTACGTCGTGCCGTCTGCTTTTCCGATGTTTCACCGGGGACTTCATTCTGGTATGAAAACGCTAACGGTCTAGTTGAAATTGCCGTCAACCAAGGAAAGGCGAACGTCGATTTGAGCTTGACCGTGGGCACCGGGGTCATGGCCGCTTCCGAGTTCATGGCGGCGAACCTGTGACATCCGTCACAGCCGCGTCCGATTGGACATGACATAGAAACTTAGGAGAAGCTCATAATACTGCTTGCGTTACCATCTTACGGTAGGGATGCGATCGAAGGGCTTTTGACCCCGGAGTGAGATGGGATGACGTTCGCGGTCAAGTTTTGGGGGATTCGGGGAAGCATTGCCTGTCCATCTCCGGAATATATAAAATACGGCGGCAATACCAGTTGCCTGGAGGTGATTGCGGATGACCGCCACATCGTCCTGGATGCCGGCACCGGAATCCGTGGCCTGGGCAAAAAATTTCTCGCTCATGATATTCGCGAAGCCCACTTGCTTCTCACCCATACCCACTGGGACCACATCAACGGCTTTCCCTTTTTTGTCCCGGCTTACGATCCCAATCGTTCCATTCACATCATGGCCGGGCATCTGAATGCAGAGCAAGGCGGCATCAGGTATGCGCTATCTCAGCAAATGGACAGCCCCATGTTTCCGGTGCCGCTGGAAGCGATGCGGGCGAACTTGCGTTTCGAGGATTTCGAGGCTGGAGACGAATTCAACATTGCCGGGGTTAGGGTGAGAACGGTGCCCCTGAACCATCCTAATGGCGCCACCGGCTATCGGCTCGAATACAACGGCAAGGCATTTTGCTACATCACCGACACCGAACACGCTCCCGGCGATCCCGACCAAAGGATTCTCGGTCTGATCGAGGGAGCCGATATGGTGATCTATGACAGCACCTATACGGAAGAGGAATTTCCTTCGAGGGTCGGCTGGGGGCATTCCACCTGGAATGAAGGGATCCGTTTATGCCAAGCGGCAAAGGTCAAGCGATTGGCCATCTTTCATCACGAACCCGACCACAACGACGCTTTCATGGGAAGGCTTGAGGCCGAGGCCAAGGAAAAGTGGCCGGGAGCTTTCGTTACCCGTGACGGCATGCAAGTCGAGATGGAATAAAACGGTCCTATTGATGACGTTCTTCCGGGGTTTCGGCCGGCGATCCGGATATCAGCCTTTCCGCCGCCATCTCCCTGAGTTCATCCTTGCGCAGCAGTTTTTCGCGTTCGTCCAGATTCATGGGATAAATGCGCATGATCACCCGGCGGTTTTCCGACTGGTTCTCCTTGATCGGGTTGCCGTCGGCGTCCCGGTTCGGTAGTTTCGGTTGCGTTTCGGCGTAGCCGACCGCCTTCATGCGCTCCATGTCGATGCCCTGGGAAATGAAGTAACGGACGACGCCGGAGGCGCGGCCCGCCGACAGCTCCCAGTTCGACGGATAGCGGACCGTACTGATCGGGTCGTCGTCGGTATGGCCCTCGATCTCGATGTTGTAGTACTTGTATTTGGGCGCCTTGAACATATCGGCCATCGTCTTCAGGACGGGCAGGGCTTGATCGCGGAGATCCGCCGATCCCGGCTTGTAGAAGGCGGAACTGGCCAATTCGATGGTGATTCCCTTGTCGTCGGTCTCGACTTCCACCACCTCGTCGGCCTGCATTTCGTAGACCACGTCCTGCATGTCGAACTTCATTATGGAAATGGGGCTGGATTGTTCTTTCTGCCCCATGCCGATCTCGTTGGCGATGCCGGCCGCCGCCTCTTCGAACTTGGGGATGTCGATCTTGGAAAAGTTCAACAGCATGACGAAGAACGCCATGAGAAGGGTAATGGCGTCGGCGTAAGTGGCCAGCCAGGATTCGTCCAGTGGTGGGTCTTCGTCCATCGCTATCGGTCTCCTCTATTCCAATCCCCGTTGGTTACTTCTTCATCTTGTCGATGTTGAAGTGGATCGCCGGGTCGAGGTAGCTGTTCATCTTGTCCTGGATGAAGCGCGGGCTCTTGTTGTCGGCCAGGAGCGCCAAGCCCTCGCTGACGAGTGTGTTGCGGAAGCGAATGATCTGTTCGCGTTGCATGATCTTGGTGGCGGCGGGGATGAAGATGATGCGGGCGAAGAACACACCGTAAAGGGTGGTGATCATGGCCACCGCCAAACCCGCTCCCAGTGACGCCGGATCGCCGCCCATGGCGGCGAGCATGACGATCAGGCCAACCAGGGTGCCGATCATGCCGAAGGCGGGAGCGGCGGCCCCCATGTCGAGGAGGATTCTAACTGGAACAGTGTTACGTCCGAAACCGGAGTTTACGGTAGTGGTTAAAATTGCGCGAACTTCATCGCCCGTATAGCCGCTGATCACCAAATCGGTGGCGAATTTGAGGAACAAGTCGCCCTTGACCGCCTTCTTGACTTCCGATTCCAAGCCGGGAATGCCGTTCTTCTGCACCGCGTAGGCTCATTTGATGATCCGCCCGACCTCGGCCTTGAGGACCTCGCGGCCGATCTTGGGCGCCGCCATGATCTTAAGGATCAGCTTCAACGACAAGAGCACGTAACGCGGCTCGTAGGCGATGAAGGTGGAGGATAGGGTGCCGCCGAAGACCATGACGAAACTGGCGGCGTCGACGAACATCAGGGGATTGTCGGCGGTGAACATAATGGACCCGAAAAAGAGCCCGAACGCCGCTATCACCCCTACAAGCGTTGCGATCGACATGTCCCACCTCGGCAAAATCGGCCTTCCCGCTCAGCGCCTCCTAATTTCGCCGAGGGAAGGGCAGGGTTTCAAACGATTCGTCTAAACTCTTATACAGAAAAATTGTGAAATTATAAACGCCCGGGACGTAAATCACGGTCGGGGAATTTCCGGCGCCAAGGGTAGTCCCAGACCATCCCCGAAAGAAAAGGTTTTGTTCAGCGCTCCCGAAAGGCCTCGTAACGGAGCTTGAGGACCGGTTTGATCAGGTAATCCATGACCGATTTCTTGCCCGTATGAATATCGACCGTGGCCTCCATGCCGGGCGTGATCGGAAGCATTCCTTCTTCCTCGCCAAGGTAGGTTTTCTCCGTCTTGACAGTGACGCGGAAATAGGGGGCGCCGTCCTCGTCGGTGCTGGTGCCAGGGGCGATGATGAGGACCTTGCCGTCAAGGCCGCCGTAGCGGGCGAAATCGTATGTCGAAATCTTGACCATGGCGGATTGGCCCCGTTTCACATAACCCCGGTCGTTGGGATTCAATTTCGCTTCGATGACGAGGTTTTCACCCGTCGGCACGATCTCCATGATCGCATCGCCGGGCTTAACGACACCGCCAATGGTGTGGTAGCGCAAGTTTTTCACCACTCCGGCAATGGGGCTCTTGATTTCCGCGCGCACCCCTTGTTCGGTGGCTTCCGCCAACAGTTCCTTGATGCGGGCGATGGCCTGCTCGGTCTTGACCAGTTCATCCTGGGCCTCGCTGCTAAATCGGTTCCTTTCTTCATTCATTCGTTCCCTCGCCTCCGAAACGGCGGCGCGGGCGCGCGGGATGGCGGGGCCAAGGCTCCGAGATTCGCCTTGCAGGCTTTCCACCTCGGCTTCCAACTGCAAGTGTTCCATTTTCGGCGTCAGTCCATCGGCAAGCAGGGATTGGGACATCTTGAACCGCTCTCGGGCCAGTGCCAGGTTCCTGTTCACCGCCCGCAGGCGCGCCTCCAGTTCCTTGACTTCCTGTTCGCGCTGCTTGACCAATTGATGTTGCACACTCAGGATCGACGACAACTGACGCTTGCGGGCCTCGAAGCTTCGCCGTTCGGCGCGGACCTGGTTGTCGCGGCGCTTGGCTAAGTCTTCCGGGAACTTGAGTTCCGTGCTTTCGGCTTCGGCATTCAACCGCAAGCGCACCAGCAACTGGCTGTCCAAACGCACTTGCAGTTCCTTGCGATTGATGCCGGAGGTCGAGAGATCCAATTGCACCAGGGTATCGCCGGCCTTGACCGAATCGCCATCGTTGACGTGGATTTTCTTGATGATTCCACCTTCCAGGTGTTGGATCAGCTTAACCTGCCCCTGGGGGACAACTTCACCCATCGCCACCGCCACTTCGTCCAACTGGGCGTATTGGGCCCAACCGAACAGCAATGCCAACAGGATCATCACCGGCCACGCCACGAGACGCCAGGAAGGCAGGGGATGATGGGCGAGAAGATCGTCGAGCCGGTTTGTTTCCTGCCCGGCGCCGGTTTCCTGCCCGGCACTGTCCGTTTGCATGTCGTTCATTTCTTGCTCTGCCTTGGCGGGACGCCGCCGGTATCGGCATTCGG
>DUZD01000018.1 GCA_013349695.1 Rhodospirillaceae bacterium | reverse complement strand
CCTCGTTTACCACCGGCCCATCAACAGCAACATCCTTCTTGAAAATCTTATTCATAAGGGAGTCCTCCTTGGACACTCAGTTAGCTCAATTCCATGTCCAAGAAAACTGGGTCCGCTACAGCATATCCAACATGCTTGAGGTCCGCGCCCTTCACAATGAACGGCTACGGCAAAACGAGATACTCGAAGCCAAGGTACGCGAGCGTACCATCGAGCTTCAAGAGCGCAACGAGGAACTGGAAAGAACCCGCCTTGAAATCATCCGCCGCTTGGGACGCGCCGGTGAGTACCGCGACAACGAAACCGGCATGCATATCATCCGCATGAGCAAGGGCAGTCAACGGTTGGCGCTGGCGTCCGGTCTTAGCGAAACGCATGCCGAAATGATACTCCACGCCAGCCCCATGCACGATGTCGGCAAGATCGGCATTCCCGACCATATCTTGCTCAAACCCGGCAAGCTAGAGCCTGGCGAATGGGAGATCATGAAAACCCACGTCGAGATCGGCTGCGACATCATCGGCGATCAAGACAGCAGCCTGATGCGGATGGCTCGGGCAATTGCCCTCACTCATCACGAAAAATGGGATGGCTTGGGATATCCCAACGCCATCAAGGGCGGGGAAATACCCATCGAGGGGCGCATATCGGCTATATGCGATGTTTTCGACGCGTTGACGTCGGACCAAAGGCATGGGCCGTGGACGAAGCGGTAACCTTCATTAACGAGCAGGCTGGCAAACACTTCGATCCGGAACTGGTGCGTCTATTCAACGAGGTGTTACCGGACATTCTGAAAATCCGGGAACAGTATGCCGATCAATCTTGAAAGGCTCTCAATTGCCGGGAATGACGACGGGAATGGGCAGGTCCTTGTTTCTCCGCGCCTCCGGGTTGTCGACCAGAATCTCCAAATTTTCGATCAGATAACTGACCACGCCGTCCTGGAACTCCTCGCGGACCAACGACCAAGTGACAAACAACCCGCCGTGGATTTCCCTGTCCATGATCTCATCGTTGCCGGCGAGATCGTGCAGGGCCTTGGCCAGGTCCTTGGCCCGGCCCACGTAGACCCACTTCGGACGCATGCCGGCGTGCCAGATGATGTAAACGGCGGAAACGCCGGTTAGACCCGCTTCCTCGGGATCAAGGTTGAGCAAATGGTAAAACCCGCCGCTGGGTGATTTCACCCAATCGGCATCCTGGGGAGGACCGGCGGCAAGTTCTTCGTACGATAAATCGCTGAAAATCGACATCCGTTCGACGACTCCAGTCGGATTTTCACGCCATTTCCATTTTCCCGGCCGGCGCCGGCATAAAAATCGGCATGCGGACACAGGCCGAAAAACTCCAACACCGTGATCCAGGAATAATAAAGATGATAATCAATAGTTGGAAAATGGTTAATATTCCAAAAATTCATCCAGTAAATTTCCATTGAGTTGAACCCGCGATGGATGGCCAAGCGATGATTGTGGAAATGTCGGTTGTCGCCGCCGTGTTGGCGGCCGTCGCGCTGATCGCCGCTTACACGTTGATCACCGGCAGTCCGCCGATGCCGACGTCGGCGAAAGTGAAAGCGGCCATGCTGGCGGCCATCCCCGGCGGCTTCGAAGGGACGGTTTTTGAACTGGGGTCGGGATGGGGAACGTTGGCTTTCGCCCTCGCCAAGCGGTTCCCCAAGAGCCAAGTGGTGGCTTGTGAGCTGTCGCCGGCGCCGTGGCTGTTTTCCAAGTTGCGCCAAGCTCTGGAGCGGCTGCCCAACCTTACCATCCGGCGGATGGATTTCCATTCCCTATCGCTACGAGAGGCGGCGCTGACGGTCTGCTACCTGCACCCCGGCGGCATGCAAAAACTCAAGCTCAAACTAGAGGCCGAACTACCTTCGGGAGCCTTGGTGCTCTGCAACTTCTTCGCCGTTCAGGGATGGCGACCGGAAGCCGTCACCACGGTCGACGACTCCCACTACAGCAAAGTCTACCTTTACCGGATAACCCGGCGATAGTGCAAATCCCCAGCGGATGGACTCATCCGCGACGACGTATTTGCATTTAAAACAGATAGATAGTGCAAATCCCGAGCGGATGGACCCATCCGCGACGACGTATTTGCATTTAAAACAGATAGATAGAGCATTTCACAGTGCCTGGACGATCTCCTCGGTCATCTTTTTGGCGTCGCTGAACAACATCATGGTGTTGTCGCGGAAGAACAGTTCGTTGTCGATGCCGGCGTAGCCGGTGGCCAGCGAGCGCTTGACGAACAGCACGGTGTTGGCCTTGTCGACATCGAGAACGGGCATGCCGTAGATGGGGCTGCTGGAATCGTTTTTGGCGGCCGGATTGGTGACGTCGTTGGCGCCGATGACGAAGGCTACGTCGGCGGCGGCGAATTCGTGGTTGATCGCGTCGAGCTCGAAGACCTCGTCATAAGGGACGTTGGCCTCGGCCAGCAGGACGTTCATATGGCCGGGCATGCGGCCGGCCACCGGATGAATGGCGTAAGACACTTCGACGCCGTTTTCCTTCAAGCTGTCGGCCATCTCCCGCAAGGCGTGCTGGGCCTGGGCTACCGCCATGCCGTAGCCGGGGACGATGATGACCTTGGAGGCGTTTTTCAAGATGAAGGCGGCGTCGGCGGCGGTTCCCGACTTGGCCGACCTGTCGGCGTCGACGTCGGTGGCGCCGCCCGGCGCCGCCGACGCGCCGCCAAAACCACCCAAGAGGACGTTGAAAATGGAGCGGTTCATGCCCTTGCACATGATGTAGCTCAAGATGGCGCCGCTGGAACCGACCAAGGCGCCGGTGATGATCAGGGCGGTGTTGGCAAGCGTGAAGCCGATGCCGGCCGCCGCCCAACCCGAGTACGAGTTGAGCATGGAAATGACCACCGGCATATCGGCGCCGCCGATGGGAATGATGAGCAAAACGCCGATGGCGAACGACAGCAGCACCAGCAACCAGAAAGCGATATAGGACTCGGTGTTTGCGAATAAGACGATTATAATCACGATGAAGAAGCCGAGCATCGCGTTCAACTGGTGCTGCCCCGTGAAGGTGATGGGAGCGCCGCTCATGATCGCTTGCAGCTTGGCGAAAGCGATCGCCGAGCCGGAAAAGGTGATGGCGCCGATGGCGGTTCCCAGGCTCATTTCGATCAGGCTGGCTTGGGCGATGGAGTCTCGGACGCCGATGCGGTAGGCCTCCGGATGATAGAGCGCCGCCGCCGCCACCAACACCGCCGCCAAGCCGACCAGACTGTGGAAGGCGGCGACAAGCTGCGGCAACGCCGTCATCTGGATCCTGAGCGCCACCACGGTGCCGACGGTGCCGCCGATGATCATGCCGGTGATGATCATCGGGAAACTGACGACGCCGGGCGCCATCGTCGTGGTGGCGATGGCGATGATCATGCCGGCGACGCCGTAGAGGTTGCCATTGCGGGCCGTTTCCGGCGAGCTCAGTCCCCGGAGCGCCATGATGAAACAGATCGCCGCGATCAGGTAGGCTAAACCGGTCAGATTAGCACTCATGAAGCCGGCCCCTTTATTTCCTCTTCTTGAACATGGCCAGCATGCGCTGGGTGACGATGAAGCCGCCGAAGATGTTGACGGAAGCCAAGGTCACGGCGAGGAAACCCATGATCTTGGAAAAGTCCACATCGGCGGGACCGGCGGCCAACAGGCCGCCAACGATGATCACCGAGGAGATAGCGTTGGTGACGCTCATTAGCGGCGAGTGAAGCGCCGGCGTGACACTCCAAACGACATAGAAGCCGATCAGGCAGGCGAGGGCAAAAATCGTGAACATGAACAGGAACGGATCGCCGCCCGCCGCCCCTAGGCTTTGGGCGGCGACAAGCTGGCCCGCCTCGCCGGCGATCTTCGCCGTTTCGCCGGCGATCTTCGCCGCCTGATCGGCCAGCTTCGCCGCCTCGGTGGCGATTTTGGCGGAATGCTCGGCTAGCGTTTCCGGGTTCATGGCTAATTTCCTTTTTTCATGGGCGAGGATATTTTAGCCGCCGAGGCTTTCGCCAGCATGGGATGCACGACCTTGCCGGCGCGGCAGACCAGGGTGCCGGTGATGGTTTCGTCCAGCCAGTCGATGTTGAGCGTCTTCGTCTCCTTGTCGACGTGGGGGCTGATGAAATTGAACAGGTTCTTGGCATAAAGGGCGCTGGCGTCCTCGGCCAGACGCGCCGGGACGTTGTCGAAGCCGACGATCTTGACCCCATGCTTCTCGACCACCTTGCCGAGCTGGCTCAGTGGACAGTTGCCGCCGGCCTCGACCGCGAGATCGACGATCACCGATCCCGGCATCATGCTTTCGACCATTTCCTCGCTGACCAGGACCGGCGCCGGGCGGCCCGGAATCAGCGCCGTGGTGATGACGATATCCTGTTTCTTGATATGTTCGGCGACCACCTCTTTTTGCTTTTGGAAGTACTGCGGCGGCATTTCCTTGGCGTAGCCGCCCTCGGTCTGGGCGTCTTTTTCCATCTCGGGATCGATGACGAGGAATTTCCCGCCCAGGCTTTCCACTTGTTCCTTGGTCGCCGGGCGCACGTCGGTGGCGGTGACGACGGCGCCTAGACGCTTGGCCGTGGCGATGGCCTGCAGACCGGCGACGCCGACGCCCATGATGAAAACCTTGGCCGGCGCCACCATGCCGGCGGCCGTCATCATCATCGGGAAGACGCGGCCGAACTCGGACGCGGCGTCCAGAACCGCCTTGTATCCGGACAGATTGGATTGGCTCGACAGCACGTCCATGCTCTGCGCGCGGGAGATCCTGGGCATCAGTTCCATGGCGAAGGCGGTGATGTCGGCGGCGGCGTAGGCCTCCACATCCTTCGGGTTGCCAAGCGCGCCCAGATTGGCGATGAGGATGGCGCCTTTTTTCATTTTCGCCAGTTCGTTGCTGTCCTCGCCGCCCTCGACAATGGGTCTTTGCACCTTGAGAACGACATCGGCATCCTTGAGCGTCGCCGCCGCGTCCTTGGCGATGAGGGCGCCGGCGCCCCGGAAAGCGGCGTCGGAATAGGAGGCGCCGGCGCCGGCGCCTTGCTCGACGACGACATCGAAGCCGAAGCCGGATAATTTTTTGACCACTTCCGGCGAGGACGCGACCCGCCTTTCACCAGGGCGGCGTTCCTTGGGGATAGCGATTTTCATGAGAGGTTGATCCCTGGATTTCCTCCGGGTGAATAGCCTTGCGGCGTTTATGCCCTTTCCGGCATCGATTCACAAGGGTTCGATTATATCGAAAATGCGTTCCGCCCGGCGCCATGGCGGCCAATGAAACCACCGGGATTTCATGCCGGCGGTTACGTTTCCCGCTTCGCCAGGTCGCTGTCGCCGATGATGTCGCGGCGCCGGTCGGGATCGCCCTCGTGAAATATCACCTGGCCCTTCTGGTAAAGCTCTTTTTTCAGTTTTTTGCCTGGAAAGGACATGATCGCGCCACCCCGGAAAAACCGCCGGCCGAATCGACGCCGAGTCTATTCGCGCCGCCATGCCGGAGCCAAGGGAATTGGGTTATTCCGAGGCCGGAACGCCGGCCATTTTCAGGGCCTTTTTCTGGTTTTGGCCCAGTGCCGTCTCGTCGAAGCTGTCGATCAGGCCATGGAACAGGCGGTGCCAGTTGACCTCCGCTTTCAGGTGCATGAACACGCTCCCCAAACCGATGGCGGCGCGGTCCATGAGCAGGAACTCGCGTGGCGGCTTGACGCCGCCCAGCCGCCGCAGCTCCTTGTGGACCTTGGCCGCCACCTCGGCTCCGTACATGACGCCTTTCTTCATCTGGATGGTCCGCGCCCGGTCCTCCATCAGCGGCCCGTAAAGGAATCGCGCCCAATGATCGAGAACCTCGATCATCTCCCGGCTTAAGTCCCGAAACCCCCAGGTTTCGTAAGCATGCACGGCGAGCTCCCGGTCATCGTCGCGCAAGGCCTTGTAGAGTTTGATGACGGCGCCGATGAAGACGGGTTTGAAGACACGGATGCAACCGAAATCCAAGAGGTTGATCGAGTGGTCGGCGCGTACCGTGTAATTGCCCAGGTGCGGGTCGCCGTGGAGGACGCCGTAGCAATAGAAGGGCAGGTACCAGGCCCGAAACATGTTTAAGGCAACGGCGTTGCGGGCCTTGATGGGCTTGTCCACGAAATCGAGCAGGGGGATGCCGTCGAGCCATGACATGGTCAGTAGCCGGTCGGTGCAAAGGTCGGGCAGCGTTTTCGGGACATGGACCCCCGCTTCGTCCCGGTGAATTCTGTTGAAGAGA
Organism: Rhodospirillaceae bacterium; assembly: GCA_013349695.1. Classification (GTDB taxonomy): domain Bacteria; phylum Pseudomonadota; class Alphaproteobacteria; order Rhodospirillales; family 2-02-FULL-58-16. The sequence goes on along the minus strand of DUZD01000018.1, from coordinate 14,053 downwards.
TCCATGTTGCGGGCTTCACGCCGGTAGTCCAGTTCCTCGTGCAAGCGGACCGAAAGCTCGGTGTGAATCTCCCTTGGGTCGATGGCGGGGTTGGAACGGCGGTAGACGGAAAAAACCAATTTCAGTTGCCTGAGGTCCGCTTCGACCACCGACGCCATGTCCGGATATTGCAGTTTGCAAGCGAGCATGCGGCCGTCATGCCCGGTGGCGCGGTGGACCTGACCCAGCGACGCCGCCGCCGCCGCGGCATGCTCGAAGGAGGCGAACATTTCTTGCCAGCGGGGCCCCAATTCGGCGGCCATGCGGCGCTTGGCGAAGGCCCAGCCCATGGAAGGCGCGCCGGACTGGAGCCGGGCCAACTGCAGTGCGTATTCCTCGGGCAGGACGTCGGGTACGGTGGCGAGGATTTGCGCCACTTTCATCAGCGGCCCTTTCAACGTGCCCAGGGCCGCCGTCAACTCGGCGGCGTGCTCGTCCTTATCCACGGGCAGACCGAAAAAGCGCTTGCCGGCGAACCGCGTCGCCGCGCCGCCGACCGCCGTGCTGACCTTGGCGTAGCGCTTGACCCTCCCGCCCAGGCTGTGTTTGTCGCCTTGTTTTGCGTTCATGGAACCCACTTCGCGGGATCGATCAACCACGATCCGTTCTACAACAATTAAGTTAGAGCAAACTCTCCGGATTGATGAGAAGTTTTTGGCGATTCATCAATCTGGATTTGCTCTAAGCCTACCCTATTGTCTCCAGTTCGTCGATGAAACCGGAGATCACGTTCAGACCCAGCTTCCAAAAACCCGCCTCGGAAGCATCGAGGCCGAACGGCGCCAACAGTTCCCCGTGCCGCAAAGTGCCGCCGGCCCCGAGCATATCGAAATACTTGCCTTGGAAACCGGGATGGCCTTTTTGGAAGACGTCGTAAAGGGAATTCACCAGGCAGTCGCCGAAGGCATAGGCGTAGACGTAGAACGGAGTATGCAGGAAATGCGGGATGTAGGCCCAGTAATGCCGGTAATCCTGGCCGAGGCGAAAGGCCGGGCCGAGGCTCTGTCCTTGCACTTGCATCCAGATTTGGCCGAGGCGGTCCGAGCTGAGTTCGCCGCCGCGGCGTTCATCGTGAACGCGCCTCTCGAATTCGTGAAAGGCGACTTGGCGGACCACCGTATTCAACATGTCCTCGACCTTCGCGGCCAAGAGGAGGCGGCGGCGGGCGGCGGCGTCTTCCTCGGCTAGCATGGCGCGGAAGGTCAGCATCTCGCCGAAAACGGAAGCCGTCTCGGCCAGGGTCAGCGGGGTGTCGGCCATCAACGAACCCTGCTCCGCCGCCAGGATCTGATGCACGCCGTGCCCAAGTTCATGCGCCAGGGTCATCACGTCGCGCCCCTTGCCGTGAAAGTTCATCAGCACATAGGGGTGAACGGAAGGCACGGTGGGGTGGCAAAAGGCGCCTGAATCCTTGCCTGGCCGGGGCGCCGCGTCGATCCAGCGGCGGTCGAAAAAGCGGCTGGCGATTGCCGCCATTTCGGGGGCAAAACCGCCATAGGCGGCGAGCACCAGTTCCTTGGCCCGGCTCCAACTGTAAAGTTTGGCGTCGTCGTCGGGCAGCGGGGCGTTGCGGTCCCAATGGTCGAGTTTTTCGACGCCCAGCCATCGCGCCTTGAGTCGGTAATATCGATGCGACAAATAGGGAAAGGCCTCTTTCACCGACCCGACCAGGGCGTCGACGACTTGGTCTTCGATCAGGTTGCTCAAGTTCCGCTGGGAAACCGGCCGGGGGTAATGTCGCCATTGATCCTCGATCCCCTTGTCCTTGGCCAGGACGTTGGTGATCGACGTCAACAGGCGGAGATTCCCGGCCAGTCCCTCGCCCAACGCTTTCGCCGCCTTTTCGCGGACCCCGCCGTCGCGGTCCGAAAGCTGGTCGAGGACATCGGCAAGGGTCAAGTCCCGGCCGTCCACGGGGAAGCGAAGATCGGCCATGGTTTCCTCGAACAGGCGTACCCAGGCGGCCCGTCCGGTCACCGATTTTTCGTGCAGGAGTTTCTCCATCTCGTCGCTTAGCTGGTGCGGGCGGAATACCCTGAGGCCGGTGATCCATGGGGCGTAACGGCAAGCCGCGGGATCTTGCATCAGCGCCGCCAGAACGGCATCGTCGAGGCGATTGAGTTCGAGTGTAAAAAACAGAGTATCCGTCGAGATGGCCGTCACCCGTTCGCGCATCGTTTGCTGGAAGCGCCCGCTGTCCGGGTCGGCGGCGTTGGCGGCGAATACGAGCTCGGCGTAGCTCATGACCTTATCAAGGGCTTCCGAGATGGCCTCGTAAGCGGCGATGGCCCGAGCCAACCCGGCGCCGTCCAATTTATCGAGGCGGCCCTTGTAGCGGTCATGAAAGACTTTCGCCTCCCCCGCCGCCGCCGCCAGGTCGGCCTCGATCCCGGACGATCGAGGGCTTGCATAGAGATCGTCCAGGGTCCATTCCGGCAATTTTCCGGCGCCGCCTTGTTCCGGCGCGCCGCCGCCTCCGGTGTTGGCCATCGCTTGCTCCTTGCACCTCACAGCCATATAAGGCTGGTATAGGCTCTGGACAACCAACGATGCCTTGGAGGAATTTCGGATTGAGTGGCGGAACCTGGCCTAATCTGGTCTCCATGTTCTTCGATCAGGCGGACCGTTTCGGCGATGCTCCCTTGCTGTGGGCGAAGAAGGACGGTGCTTACCGTCTGATGAGCTGGCGTCAGGTCGCCGATCAGGTCGGCGGCCTGAGGCGCGGCCTGAAATCCTTGGGCGTCGAGCCGGGCGACCGTGTGGTTGTGGTTTCGGAAAACCGTCCCGAATGGCTGATCGCCGATTTGGCGATCATGGCGGCCGGCGCGATCACGGTGCCGGCCTATGTGACCAATACCGTCGAGAACCATCTGCACGTCCTTGTCGACAGCGGCGCCGAGACCGCCATCGTTTCCACCGACCGTCTGGCCGGCCGGCTGCTGCCGGCGGCCGAAAAAGCACCCGACCTGCGGAACGTCGTGATCATGAGCCCCCTTCCCGGCGCCGGCGGCCGCCGGATTACGCTCACCACCTGGGCGGAGACGATAGAGGGCCCAGGAACCGGCGACGATACCATCACCGAGGTTTCACGGCTCAGGCGCGACGACACCGCGTGCATTATTTACACATCTGGCACCGGCGGCGCGCCCAAGGGCGTGATGCTCTCGCACGGAGCGATCCTGCACAATTGCGCCGGCGCCACCGAGATGCTGAAAGAATTAGGCCTGGGCGAGGAGGTGTTCCTGTCCTTCCTGCCGCTTTCCCATTCCTACGAGCACACGGTGGGACAATTCCTGCCGCTATCCATCGGCGCCCAGATTTACTATGCCGAGGGGACCGAGACCCTGGCCGCCGACATGGTCGAAGTCGGCCCCACCATCATGACGGCCGTGCCGCGGCTTTACGAAACGCTGCATTCCCGCATTTTGCGCGGAGTGCGCAAGGCGGGGGGCATCCAGGAGAAGCTGTTCATGAAGGCTCTCGATCTGGGCCGGCGGCGCCTCCAACAGCCCGACGGCTTGACCCTGGGGCAGAAGCTGGCCGACGCGTTGCTCGACAAACTGGTCCGCGACAAAGTGCGGCGGCGTTTCGGCGGCCGCCTGAAAGCCCTGGTTTCCGGCGGAGCGCCGCTCAACCCCGACATTGGCTTGTTCTTCACCGCCCTGGGTTTGCGGATTCTGCAAGGCTATGGATTGACGGAAACGGCTCCCATCATCAGCGTCAACCGCCCGGGCGACGTCAAAATGAACACGGTTGGACCGCCGATGAGAGGCGTCGAAGTCAAAATCGCCGAAGACGGCGAAATCCTCGTCAAGGGCGAACTGGTCATGCAGGGCTATTGGCGCAAAGCCGATGCCACCAACGAGGTCATCCGCGACGGCTGGCTGCATACCGGCGACATCGGCGAGTTCGACGCCGATGGCCATATCACGATCACCGACCGCAAAAAGGATATCATCGTCAACTCCGGCGGCGAGAACTTCTCGCCGCAGCGCATCGAAGGCGTCCTGACCCTGGAAACGGAAATCGCCCAGGCCATGGTCTATGGCGACAAGCGCCCGCATCTGGTCGGGCTTTTGGTTCCCGACGGCGAATGGATGAAGACCTGGGCGAGGGACCGTGGCAAGTCCGCGGATTTGAGCCTGCTTGGCAAAGACGAGGATTTCCGGAAGGCCATCGGCGGCGCCGTCGAGCGGGTCAACGGACGGCTGTCGAAGATCGAGAAACTGCGCCGCTTCACCTTCGCCGACGCTCCCTTTACCATCGATAATGGCCAGCTGACTCCGACCATGAAAATCCGCCGCCACAAGATCAAGGAAGCCTACGGCGAACGGCTGGAGTCGTTGTACGGGGTTAACCACTCGAAGCGGTGATGGAGCCCCCTAGCCTAAGAAGAGCCGACCATGCTGAAGCGAATTCTACTTCCCGTCATCTTCATGATCCTCGCATACGGCTTCTGGTTCAGTCCCGACCTCAAGGAAATCACCGCCGGCGTCGCCATCTTTCTGTTCGGCATGCTGTTCCTCGAGGAAGGTTTCCGCACCTTCACCGGCGGCCTGCTCGAACGCCTGCTCAAGCGGACAACGAACCGCCTTTGGAAAGCCATCTCGTTCGGCGCCGTCGCCACCACCATCATGCAGTCCAGTTCGCTGGTCTCGGTGATCACCATCTCGTTCCTGAGCGCCGGCTTGATCTGGCTGACGGCGGGCATCGGGATCATTTTCGGCGCCAATATCGGCACCACCACCGGCGCCTGGCTGGTCGCCGGCTTCGGCCTGAAGGTCAAGATCTCGGCCTACGCCATGCCGATGCTGGTGTTCGGCATCATCTTGGTCTTCCAGAAGTCCAAGAACCTCAAGGGGATCGGCTATGTGCTGGCGGGGCTGGGATTCCTGTTCCTCGGCATCCACTACATGAAGGAGGGCTTCGAGGCCTTCAAGGACACCCTCGACCTGGCCGAATACGCCATGCCCGGGTTCTTGGGCCTGATCGTTTTCACCCTGATCGGCATGGCCGCGACGGTCATCATGCAGTCCAGCCACGCCACCCTGGTGCTGATTATCACCGCCCTGGCGGCGGCCCAGATCACCTACGAGAACGCCCTGGCGCTGGCCATCGGCGCCAACATCGGCACCACGATCACCGCCATCATTGGCGCCATGAGCTCCAACTACCAGGGCAAGCGGCTGGCCGCCGCGCACTTGATCTTCAACGTCACCACCGGCGCCATCGCCATTATCTTCATTTCACAGATCGTCTGGATTGTTGACGGCATCGCCGCCAGGGTCGGTATCGCCGGCGACGACTATACTTTGAAGCTGGCCGTCTTTCACACCGTCTTCAACGTCATCGGCGTGGCCGTGATGATTCCCTTGATTTCCAAGCTCGTGGCCTTCCTGCAAAGGACCTTTCCCAAGCCGCGCGAGGATCTGGTCGAGCCCAAGTTCATCAACGAAACGGCCTTCGACTTCCCCGAGACCCTGTTTCAGACGGTCCGCCAGGAAACCATGCACCTCTACGAGAACGCCTTCGAGGTCCTGGTTCACGGAATCAATCTGCGTCGCGCGGACATTCTCTCGGAGGCAGACCTGGAAGAGCAGGTCGAAAACAGCCGCCAGGTCATGGACTTCGACCCGGACCAAATCTACATAACCAAGGTCAAGGTGCTCTATGGCGCCATTCTGGATTTCGTCAGCAAGGCCCAGACCCGGCTTTCGCCCGAGTTCGCCGACCATCTCTACGAGATCCGGGACGCCTGTCACGGCCTCGTCATGAGTGTCAAGGACGTCCATCACTTGCACAAGAACATTTCCGCTTACATGGGCTCCGAGAACGAGGATATCCGCCGCGAGTACAACTCGATAAGAACCCAGATCGCCGGCGTCATGCGCGAGATCCACTGCCTCGGGGAAAGCGGCGAGGAGGACCGCGACGTCCTGACCCTGGACGAGTTCAAGCTGGCCATCGACGAGAATAACATCATCGCCACCGGCGCCCTCGACACCTTGATCCGCGAGGAGAAGATCACCGTCACCATGGCCACCTCGCTGATGAACGACTTGCGCTATGCCCGCAACGCGGTCTGGCATATCGCCGACTTGGGCAAGGCCGTCTACGGCGCCACCGACCTGGCGGCCAAGGAGGCCGAGGAAATCATGGCCCTGACCGAGGAAGACGTTGACGAAATGCGGAAATCCGCCGCAAGCTAGAGCGCGGTGACCAGGAAAGCGGAGCCAGCAAGACATGAAAACCAGCACTGTCGTTAATTCCCTCCGGGACATCCTTGACCTGGGTAGCAAGAAGAAGAAAAAGGCCGCTCTCAAGAAGATCCTCAAAAAGCTGAAAAAAAAGCAAATCGGGCTGAAGAAGAAGCTCGCCGCCACCCAGGGCGATAAGGGGAAGAAGGCACTAACCGCCAAGCTCAAGGTCAACCAGACCCACCGCAAGAAGGGACTGAAGGCGCTACGCATGCTTAACGGCAAGGAGTAAGGCCCGGTTGCGGGGAAGGCAAGGCCGCTCGGGAGCGGATTTAAGAAGGCGAAGGAGGAGCTACTTTCGGAAAATCGGCTAATATATGTATCCAAATACATATCGAAAACGCGATATAAAAATGGTAAATAATGGGGAACATATACCGTGAGTTTTTTTGAGCGGGGGAAGCAAGATGAAATCGAGCTGAAGCTTTCTTTCCAGCCTGAAGACCTGCCGCGCCTTCGAAACCTGCCCATTTTCAAGTCGCTGTCGTCGGGCCGTCCTCGAACCAGGACCCTGATCAGCGTCTATTACGATTCCCCCGATTTGGCGTTGCGCAAGAAGCTCATTGCCCTGCGGGTTCGGAAAACCGCGGGCAGGTACGTTCAGGGCGTCAAGACGGGGGCCGCCCATATCGGCGGAATTATCGTTCGCAAGGAATTGGAAAGCCCCGTGCCGACGAAAGATCCGGTCCTTGCGGCGATCGAGGATGAAAGCCTGCGCCGCATCATCTTCCGGGCCGGCAAGTTGGAGCCGATTTTCCGCACCGAGTTCAAGCGCACCTCCCGCCAACTGACCCTCGAGGGCGGCTGCGAAGTCACTCTCGACATCGATATCGGGGAGATCGTCGCGGCGGCGGCCAGGGAGCCCATCTGCGAAATGGAACTGGAGCTTAAGTCCGGGCCGCCGCATCGGCTTTTCGATCTGGCCATGACAGTCCTGCCGTCGGTGCCGCTGCGTCTGTCCACCATAAGCAAGGCGAAACGAGGATACGCGCTGCTGTCGGGGGAAAAACCCGGTTGGCGAAAGGACGTTCCCATCGACCTGTCGGCGGACGCCACCGTGGAAAAAGCTCTGGCTCATACCGTCCAACATTGCCTTGACCATATGCTGGCCAACGAAGCCTGCGTGCTGGAAAGCGAGGATCCGGAAGGCATTCACCAGATGCGCGTCGCCTTGCGCCGGTTACGTTCGGCCCTGACGCTGTACCGGCACGTTCTGCCCGCCGAGCAATACGGATCCGTGGTCGGCGAAGCGAAATGGCTGATCGGCCAACTGGCACCGGTCCGGGACTGGGATGTGTTCGGCATGGAAATCCTGGAACCCGTCGCCGCCCAATTCCCCGGCGACAAGGCCTTTCGGATTTTGCTGAATGGGCTCGGCAAGGAAACAACCCGGCAACGCCGTTTGGCGCGGAAGGCGATCCGTTCCGAACGCTATTCAAAGTTCCTGCTGTCGATCGGCCAGTGGCTCGCCCAACGCTCCTGGCGCGACCAGCCGTTAACGGAAACCTCGGTAACGCTCTTGGCCCCGGTCGGCAAGCTTGCCTCCGCCCGGCTCGCCAAGCAGCACAAAAAGATCCTCAAGAGAGGCCGGGGCATCGCCGAAATGTCCCCCGCCGAACGGCACCAGTTGCGTATCGATGTCAAGAGGCTGCGCTATGCCATCGATTTTTTCACTTCGCTTTTTCCGCCAAAAAAGGCAAAACGGTTTTCCGAGAAGCTGTCGGATATCCAGGATTACCTCGGCTATCTGAACGACATCGCCGTCGCCGAAAGCTTGCTCCAGCGCCTTTGCGATCTGTGCCAAGACAGCGATGCCCCGCAATGCCGCCGCGCCGCCGGCATCGTCATAGGTTGGCATACCCGCGCCATGACGCAATCCGAAAGCAAGCTCGTCGCGGACGTGAGTGGCTTTATGAAGCTAAAACCGTTCTGGTCGAAACGTGGCTAAAAGGAGCAGCGGATGTTGAGTGTTCTCGTCACCAACAGCAAGGGAGGCTGCGGCAAGACCACCATCGCCGTCAATCTCGCCGGGGCTTTCGCCAACACCGGTTTGAAGACCGCCCTTGCCGATTGCGACCGGCAAAAATCAAGCTTCGGCTGGGCTTCGCGCCGCCCCCCCTCGGCGGCCGCCGTCAGCGCCGTCGACTGGACGAAAACCATCTCGCCGCCGCCGAAAAAAACCCAGCGCCTGGTCATCGACGCGCCGGCCGCCTTGCGGCGAAAACGGTTGCTGGAACTTGTCCGCATGGCTGATATCGTCGTCCTGCCGGTGCTTCCTTCGGTATTCGACGAAAACACCACGCGGCGTTTCCTGGAGATGCTCGATAAGCTGAAGCCCATTCGCAAAAACAAGCGGGCGGTGGCGATCGTCGGCAACCGGTTGCGGGCGCGGACCAAGGCGGCGGAACATTTGGACAGGTTCCTCGACGGTGTGGGGCACCGGGTGGTGACTCGTTTGCGCGACACGCAGTTCTATCCCGCCGCCGCCGTTGGCGGACTCAGCTTGTTCGACTTGCGCACCCAGCGGGCCGAAAACTTTATCCAGGATTGGCGGCCCTTGCTGGCGTTTGTCGATGAAAGCATCAGCGAACTTGGATGCTGAAAAACCCTTCGAAAGCCAGCCGGATACCATAATTCCCGATCCTTCGTTGCCGAGCCGTTGTCCCACGGACCGGAAAAGTTTCCGATTTATTAACTTTTAATGATTATGCCGATAGCAGGCATTGGGTGACCTCTTCGGCAACTCGGCTGTTGGACTCGGCGGTGTCGCCACGGCTTTACGTTTTGTCGGGTGACCCGGTGTTTGGTTTGGTTTTATTTCATGGGATGGGCTTTGAGGACGCGCGCTTAACCGGGGGTAGAAATCTCCGGAGAAGCCGCTTTTGCGGCTTGATGAAAGGCCTGGGAGGCATGGGAAAACGGGTTTTGAGAACAGGAGCCGAAGATGAAATTTTCAAGTTTTGGACACTTTGCCGCTGGAGCTTTGGTCCTCGCCTTGGTCGTCGCCTCAGCCGGTGAATCGAAAGCCGCGTGCGCCAACTTCCCTGACGTTTCCTGGTGGGGAAACATCAGTCATGAAAGGATAAGCCGCTACGTTCAAAGAAAGCACGACGGCGACTGGATACCCTATATCGCCAAATGGGAACGGCAGTTGGCCAAAGTAAAGGACGTTTACGATCGCGATAGCAGCATCGTCATCAGGAAAAGGGGGATTACCCTGCAAGGTGACGCCCTTGGCGATTACATCACCAAAATCGTCGAACGTATCGACGTGACCCGCTGTCTCGCCGGCAACTTCCTGAAACGTTCCCGATCGTCTTAGATCCCACGCCTTGATCGGTTGGGCGCAGCTTCCGCTAGGGGATTCCCTTGGCCGGTAATCTGGTATAGCTTGTAGTTTATGATTGATGAAGACGCTATCCGCGGGGAATACGAGATGATCCGCGGCGGCTGGTGGAGCCGGTGACGCGGGGGGCGGGGAAGCTGCTCAAGCGACCCGGCTTCACGCGCCAGGGTGAATGGAAAACATGACCCCGTGACTCGAATTGAAACGCCTAGACAATTCATATGATTAACGAAAGTCCGCCGTTACGTGGTGTTAAGCATACTGATGCCGGGAAAGCCGTATAACGGCTTGCTCGGCTTCGCCTTGCAACCCGGCGGCGGCGGGAGGGTGAGCGAAGCCGTCACCCGCCGGCGGGCGGGACACCCTCGCGGCATCGATCGGAACGGCCCCCGTGCCGGCCCTTAAACGAAAAATCCACCGCCGTGATCTGCTCCGCGGCTACTGGCGAAGGCCCGACGGCTGGCCGGCGGTCGTCCGGCCGCCCGGCGCGGCGGAGGCGGAACGCTTTCATCATCTTTGCGACGGTTGCGGCGAGTGCGCCAGCACCTGCCCGGCCGGAGCCATCCGCATGACCGGCCCGAAGACGGCCCTGGCCGGGCACAGCCCGCAAATCAAGGCGGACGAAGCGCCTTGCGTCATGTGCGAGGGGCTGGTCTGCTCCGACGTCTGTCTGGCCGGCGCCTTGAAAAAAGAGACGCCGGATACGATGCGCATTGCCGAGATCGCTTTTCGCGCCGAGGACTGCTTGGCGCATCAGGGTTTTGATGCCGACTGCGGCTATTGTTTCGAGCGTTGCCCTTTACGGGGCAAGGCGATCGCTTTTCAACGCGGCCATGGACCCGAACTCGACCCCGGCGAATGCACGGGTTGCGGAACCTGTGTGTTCTTCTGCCCGGCGCAACCCAAGGCCCTTTCGCCGACACCCCTGTAACCCGGCGGGGGCGCGGGTTGGTATTAGTCCCCGTAAAAGTCCCTGTACCAAGCGACCAAGCGGGGGATGCCCTCTTCGATGGTGGTTTTCGGCTCGAAGCCGAAATCCCGGCGGGCGTCGGCGATGTCGGCGAAGGTTTCCTTGACGTCGCCCGGCTGCATCGGCATGAGTTCCATTTCCGCCTTTTTTCCCAGCGCCGTTTCGATCAGCCCGATGTAATCCATCAGGGATACCGAGCGGTGGTTGCCGATATTATAGAGCTTGCAGGGCGGTTCCTCGCCGGCGTCGGCGGGCGGGCGGTCAAGGCAGCCGAGAATGCCGGCGACGGCATCGTCGATATAGGTGAAATCGCGGCGCATGTCGCCCTTGTTGAAAACTGGAATCGGTTTGCCGGCTAAGATGTTACGGATGAAAATGACGGCCGCCATGTCGGGCCGTCCCCAAGGGCCGTAAACGGTGAAAAACCTGAGACCTGTCTGCGCCATCCGATAGAGATGGCCGTAGGAATGACTGATCATCTCCATCGACTTCTTGGTGGCGGCGTAAAGCGACAGCGGGGCGTCGACCCGATCGGCAACCGAAAACGGCAGCTTGGCGTTGGCCCCGTAAACCGCCGACGACGAGGCGTAAACCAAGTGTTCGAGCCGCTCCAGCCGGCGGCAGGCTTCCAGCAAAACCAAGTGCCCGTCGATGTTGGTGCGGGTATAGATATGGGGATTGACCAGCGAATAGCGGACCCCCGCCTGGGCCGCCAAATGGACAACCCGGGTGATGTCCCGATAACGGTCGATAAGCGCTTCCATGGCTTGGCGGTCGGCAATGTCCAGAAGCTCGAAGACAAAATCCCCCCTGGCCGTCAGGCGGTCGCGCCTGGCTTGCTTTAGTGACACATCGTAGTAATCGTTGAGGTCATCGACACCGATTACCCGTTGCCCCCGGTCGAGTAACGCCAGGGACGTATGATAGCCGATGAATCCGGCGGCGCCGGTGACCAGTATCGTCATTGTTCTCGATCCAAAATCGCGGACGCTCCCGTATAGCGGCCGCCGCCGGATAAATCACGCCTTAAGGGCAAACTTTAGTTTCATCCGGGAATTCCGTGAAAATTCGTCCGTCCTTTATTAAGCGCCCGCCACTGTCCGAGATGGCGGTAAAGGGCGCCACGCGTCGCTTTGCGACGGCCAAGGAAATTCAGGAAAGGACATGGTGGACGGCCAATGGCGATGCTTTTAATGTCCGGGGAACATGGCGAATTTAATTCAAACCGGCACACTAGGGAGAAAGTGATTTGTGGCCTGACAAGAACATCACTTACGAGGTGCTGGTCGGCCAGGATAAACGCTGGATCATCGATTCCACTTACCGCGCCAAACCCGAAGCCATGACCCGGGCGCAAGCCCTGTTGGAAACCAATCAGCACGACGCCGTCAGGGTGACCAGGGAAGAAGATAATTCCGGGGAAGAGATCGTCTTCCAGAAGGAATGCGCCAAAAAAGCCGAGAAGCCGATCACCATTTCGCCTATCGACAAGGCGGCCGTTTGCTCGGGCATGGATGATTTCTGCGCCTTCGAGGCGCGTAAAACCGTTGGCCGCCTTCTCAGGAATTACCTTGACGAGCAAGCCATCACGGCGCTCGAGCTCTTGCACGATCACCGGCACATCCGGCAATTGACCCTGAGGGAAACCTTGTCCAACCAGGCTGTTCACAGGATCGCCTCCATCCAGGCGCGGGCCCTGGGTGAAGATTCCAAGGCCCGCAACGACCTGTTATACAAATTGGTACGCCAGTTTACGGAGCGGGCCAGGGACACCGAGGACACCGGCAAGTACCTGACGATACTCAAAAACAAGGGCTTGGCGGCCGCCCTCGACGGCATTCGCCAAGCCTTCGCTCCCAGGTTCCGCGTTTTTTTCACTGGCGCCGTGCTTGCCGCCTATGTCGGTCAAGCGCGTGAGTGGAAAAACAAACTGCTTCTGGTCATCGAACTGCTGGACAAAAAAACCGATGCCGAGGCGCTCGCCCATATCGACGAAATCTGCGCCGAAATTGTCGACGGCGCCGAGGCCGTCAAGGACCTTCTGGGCCCCCAGCCGGACCTGATTTCGGCCCTTCGCATCATCGCCCAGTTGAGCGCCGGCCGATACCGCTCGGGAAAACCCGACGCAACCCTTCTCGACCGGTTCAACGCGGTGATGGCGCGTCATCGGATGCCGGCCACCCAGGGCGTGTTGTTGGAAAGAGTGGAGCGGGCGGTTTCAGGCACCCAGCCATTGACGCGGGAAAGCGACGAGACCGACAAGACCGCGTTTACCTCGCTGCTTGAAAACCTGATCGACTTCGGCGGCCTTGTCGGCGGCGGGAGGGTGAGCGAAGCCGTCACCCGCCGCGCCAGGATGGTGCTGAAAACCGGCGACGACGATCTTTCGTCCGAGGAAGGCATTGCAAGCATTCTCAAGCTATTGCCCAATCGGGCGGTGAAGATCGGTTATTTGCTGGATCTGAGCCAGTCGGAATTCGGCGCCAAGCATCGGATGGATGTCCTGAAAAGTCTCTTGGCCGTCGTCGAAAAAATATCGTCCATGACCGGACTCCTTCCCAAGGGAAGCTCCCGCCAAGACTTCGTCAGGGCGGTCAACGATCTGCGCCAACGCCTCGGTTCGGGCGCCCTGGGCGAGGAGGCGGGGGCTTTGATCTCGAAAAAGCTCGACCGCCTGTTCGGCGATAAAGACAAGCAAGGGAAAAAAAGCCTCGAAACCCCCGTGAAAAAGGCGGCGGAACGGGGAAAGCCGGCGGCCAAAACCATCGACCAACGGGTTTGCCGCGCCGGCAACGTCATTTTCCAGGAAGGCGACCCCGGTGACGAGGCCTTTTTTATCACCTCCGGAGAGGTTGAGATTTCGCTCAAATCGGGTGATCGCGATATTATCATCGCGACGGTGGGGCGCGGCGACATCATCGGAGAAATGGCCCTCATCGACGATCAGCCGCGCATGGCGACGGCCAAGGCCCTGACCGACACGACGCTATCGATCATTCCCCAGGAAGCCTTCAAAAAGAGACTCGGCCGGCTCGCCGAAGAGGACAGGATAATTCATCGTTTGCTTGAAATTTTCGTCGACCGGCTCCGCAACCAGGCCCGCAACCTGTAAACGGGACCGGGTCTTGGCGCTTCCTCGGCGCCCCGCCATCCGGCAAGCCGCTTCCACCCATCGGCATAACTGGCGAGCTCCTTGGATGGTCAACGCGCCGTCCTCCGCCGGCCCGCCTTCCGCTTGCGGCGGGCGCCGGCAATTCTGGATTGACTGAGTTATATGATTTTCTATGAAATTTCATAGGGTTAGTCTCAAATATATCTCTATGTAGACAAATGATCTATAATTCGAAGATGTATCAAGAGAAATTAGCTGAACATTCGATAACCTTGTTGCTTAAAGTTTACATAAGGCTTCCTTGGATCGATCAAAAAGAGCTTGATGTG